>JAJKJG010000081.1 GCA_021154065.1 Methylobacterium sp. | reverse complement strand
GTGGCCGATCCCGGCAAGATGTTCCAGGCTTTGCGCGAATGGAAGAACCGGTTCTGACGGCGATGGGTCCGGATGCGCTTAGCGCCGCCGAGGTGGTGCGCCTCCTCGACCTGCGGCCGCATCCCGAGGGCGGGCATTTCCGCGAGACCTTCCGCGACGCCCCCGGCGAGAGCGGACGCGCCGCCTCGACCGCGATCTACTATCTCCTCGGCGCCGGCGAGATCTCGCGATGGCACCGGGTCGACGCGACCGAGATCTGGCATTTCTACGCCGGCGCGCCGCTCGTCATCACGATCTCGCCGGACGGACACGATGCCGCGGCGCACCGGCTCGGACCGGACTTGGCCCGCGGCGAGCGCCCGCAGGTCGCGGTTCCGGCGGAGGCCTGGCAGACGGCCGAGAGCCTTGGCGCCTGGTCGCTCGTCGGCTGCACGGTGGCGCCGGGCTTCGCCTTCGCCGGCTTCGAGATGGCGCCGCCCGGGTGGCAGCCGACGGCGCGCCGCGCGGGGTCGCCGTCATGACCAATTTCAGTCTCGTCCAGCAGCTCGAGACGCGGCTGATCAACGCCTGGCCGTCGCTCGAGTGCCAGCTCGCCCACGGCTGGATCCTGCGCTTCGCCAAGGGCTATTCGAAGCGCGCCAATGCGGCGACGCCGCTGATCCCGGGCGTCTCGCTCAGCGACGATCTCATCGATCACGTGGTGCGCCAGTTCGACGCCCAGAAGATCCGCCCGTGCTTCCGGCTGACCTCGCTCCAGGCCGACGACGTCGACGGGCGCCTCGCCGGCCGCGGCTTCGAGGAGATCGAGCCGACCTTCGGCATGGTCGCCGAGCTTGCCGACCTCCCCGCCGATGAGATCGCGGCCGAGCATGCGGTCCGCGTCGACCGGGAGGTCGATCCGCGCTGGGTCCGGGCCGCGGCGAGCGCCTATGGCGGCGACAAAACCGACGACTCGATCCTGATCGAGATCGTCTCGCGCATCCGCCAGACCAAGGCCTTCGCGACCCTCGACCTCGACGACGAGCCCGTCGCCTGGGGCCTTGCCGTCGCCGAGCGCGGCTATGTCGGCCTCTACGACATCGTCGTGAAGCCGGACCTGAGGGGGCTCGGCCTGAGCCGGACGATCGTCACCGAGCTCATGGCCTGGGGCCGGGCGCAGGGCGCGGCGCGGGCCTATCTCCAGGTCCGCGAGGAGAACGAGGTCGCGCGCGCGCTCTACCGCTCGCTCGGCTTCAGCGACGCCTATCGCTATACGCATCGGGTGCGGCCGCTCGCCGCCGCGGCGGCGAAAAAGCCGCGATAGCGGCGCCGGCGACGATGAGCGCGCAGGCGACCGCGAGCGCCGCCGTCGGCTCGGCATAGCCGGTCGCGACGAGGACCACGGTCGAGAGCACCGGCGCCGCATAGGACGCGACCCCGAGCAGCGGCACGTCGCCTTTCTTCATGCCGACGTCCCACAGGAAGAACGCCGCCCCGATCGGCCCGAGCCCGAGCCCGAGCGTCGCGAGCCATTCGCTCGCGCCCGCCGGCCAGAGCGTCGTCTCGAAGACGAGATGGCACAGCGCGGAAAGCGCGCTCGCGGCGAGGCAGGTCACCGCGACGGTCTCCGTCGGCACCGCGGCGAGGCGCCGCGAAGCGACCGAGTAGCTCGCCCAGACGAAGGCGCCGAGAAGGGCGCATGCGAAACCGAGCGGCGCGTTCGCGCCCGCGCCGCCGAAGCGCCCGCCGACGAGAAGCGCCGTCGCGGCAAGCCCGATCGCGGCGCCGGCGAGGTGGCGCGGCGCGAGCCGCCCGCCGGGCAGGAGCGCGGCGAACAGCACGATCAGCAGCGGCCAGAGATAATGCACGAGGTTCGCCTCGGCCGGCGGGGCGAACTTCAACGCTGCGAAATAGAGCGCCGTGTCGCCGAACAGCCCGTAGAGCCCGAGCGCGAGCCCGGCCCGGGTCGGACGGGCCTGAGCGAGCCGCCCGCGCGCCGCCGCGACCGCGATGCCGAAGCCGCCCGCGACCGCGAAGGTCATCGCCGCAAGCTGGAACGGCGGCACCTTGCCGGTGGCTGCCGTGAACAGCGCCAAGAGCGACCACAGCGCGATCGCGCCGAGGCCGGTGAGGGTCGCGCCGCGGGAGGACATACGGGGTTGGTCGCGTCTCCGCCGCCGCGCTGTCAAGCTGCGTCGACAGGGTTGCGTCCTTCGAGGCTCCCCCGGCTCAGAAGCCGGGGTCGCACCTCAGGATGAGGAGCATGGAGGATGGCCCAAGCGCAGACTTCCTCATGCTGAGGTGCGAGCCAGAGGCGAGCCTCGAAGCACGCACCTCGATGGCTCACGCCATGTACTGGCCGCCGTTGATCGACAGCGTCGAGCCGGTGATGAAGCCGCCCTCGTCGGAGGCGAGGAAGACGACGGCGCGGCCGATCTCGTCCGGGGTGCCGAGGCGGCCGACCGGGATCTGCGGGATGATCTTCGTCTTCAGCACCTCGGGGTCGATCGCCTGCACCATCTCGGTGCCGATGTAGCCGGGCGCGATGACGTTGACGGTGATGCCGGCGCGCGAGCCTTCCTGGGCAAGCGCCTTGCTGAAGCCGATGTCGCCGGCCTTCGAGGCGGAGTAGTTCGCCTGGCCGGCCTGGCCTTTCTGGCCGTTGATCGAGGAGATGGTGATGACGCGGCCGAACTTGCGCTCGCGCATGCCGTTCCAGACCGGGTGCGTCATGTTGAAGACGCCGTTGAGGTTGGTGTCGATCACCTCGCGCCACTGGGCCGGCGTCATGCGGTGGAACATCGCGTCGCGGGTGATGCCGGCGTTGTTGACCAGGATGTCGACCGGGCCGAGGTCCGCCTCCACCTGCTTGATGCCCGTCGCGCAGGCCTCGTAGTCGGCGACCGACCACTTGTAGACCGGGATGCCGGTCTCGGCCTTGAACTTGTTTGCCGCCTCGTCGTTGCCGGCGTAGTTCGCGGCGACCGTGTGGCCCGCCGCCTTCAACGCCTTCGAGATCGCGGCGCCGATGCCGCGCGAGCCGCCGGTGACGAGTGCGACGCGTGCCATGGTGCTTCCTCCCCTCGTTGTCGTCAGATCGTCAGTCGTGAATGGTCAGTGCGCGCCACTCACTAATGACGACTGACCACCGACTACCCTACCGCTCGACGCACATCGCGATGCCCATGCCGCCGCCGATGCACAGCGTGGCCAGGCCCTTCTTGGCGTCGCGGCGGCCCATCTCGTGGAGGAGCGTGATCAGGACGCGGGCGCCGGAGGCGCCGATCGGGTGGCCGATGGCGATCGCGCCGCCGTTGACGTTCACGATCTCCGGGTTCCAGCCCATGTCCTTGTTGACGGCGAGCGCCTGCGCCGCGAAGGCCTCGTTCGCCTCGACGAGGTCGAGGTCCTGGACCTTCCAGCCCGCCCTCTCGAGCGCCTTGCGCGAGGACGGGATCGGGCCGGTGCCCATGATCGCCGGATCGACGCCGGCGGTCGCCCAGGAGGCGATGCGGGCGAGCGGCGTCAGGCCGCGCTTCTCCGCCTCCTCGGCCGTCATCAGCACCACCGCGGCGGCGCCGTCGTTGATGCCGGACGCGTTGCCGGCCGTCACCGTGCCGTCCTTCGAGAAGGCGGGCCGGAGCTTGCCGACGGCGTCGATCGTCGTGCCGGCGCGGATGTACTCGTCCTGGTCGACGACGGTATCCCCCTTCCGGGTCTGGATGGTGAAGGGCGCGATCTCGTCCTTGAACTTGCCGGCCTTCTGCGCCGCCTCGGCCTTGTTCTGCGAGGCGACGGCGAACTTGTCCTGGTCGTCGCGGGTGAGCTGCCACTTCGAGGCGACGTTCTCGGCCGTGTTGCCCATGTGGTAGCCGTTGAAGGCGTCCATGAGGCCGTCCTTCAGCATGGTGTCGACGAGCTTGAAGTCGCCCATCTTGGTGCCGGAGCGCATATAGGCGGCGTGCGGCGCCTGGCTCATCGACTCCATGCCGCCGGCGACGATGATGTCGGCGTCGCCGTTGGCGATCTGCTGCATGCCGATGGCGACCGCGCGCAGCCCCGAGCCGCAGAGCTGGTTCAGGCCCCAGGCGGTCTTCTCCTTCGGGATGCCGGCGTTCATCGCCGCCTGGCGGGCCGGGTTCTGGCCCTGGCCTGCGGCGAGCACCTGGCCGAGGATGACCTCGTCGACCTCAGGCCCTTCGACCTTGGCGCGCGACATGGCGGCCTGGATCGCCGCCTTGCCGAGGTCGTGCGCCGGCGTGTTGGCGAAGGCGCCGTTGAAGGACCCGACCGCGGTCCGGGCCGCGCCGACGATGACGATATCCTGCCGAGCCATGGCTGCTCTCCTCGTGAAGCCGCGACCGGCCTTGCCGGCAGCGCCGCCTTCAGGGCATCAAGCCGAGGGAGGGGGTGAAGTCAAGTTGAGTGCGATGCCGGCCTCTTTACCCCAATGCGAGGCCGGCCGGGACGGCTCGCATTTGCTGTTTTCGGGCGGGGCCGAAACGCTTAAGCTGGGAACTGCGGTGAGAAGGCGCGCGCCCGGCCGCGTTCCCGAGGGGCCGTCTTGGAACAGGACATCATGGCGAGCGAAAAGCCACCGACGGTCATCAAGAAATACGCCAACCGCCGACTCTACCACACCGGCACCTCGACCTATGTGACGCTCGACGATCTCGGGCGCATGGTCCGGCAGGGCGAGGATTTCGTCGTCTACGACGCCAAGACCGGCGAGGACATCACCCGCTCGGTGCTGACCCAGATCATCTTCGAGGAGGAGAACAAGGTCGGCAGCCCGAGCCTCCTGCCGATCACCTTCCTGCGCCAGCTCATCCGCTTCTACGGCGACAGCATGCAGGCGCTGGTGCCGAGCTATCTCGCGCTGTCGATGGAGAACCTCGCCCGCGACCAGCAGAAGCTGCGCGAGCAGATGGCCCAGACCTTCGGCCCCGGCGCCTTCCACGCCATCGAGGAGCAGGTGCGGACGAACATGGCCTTCTTCACCGAGGCGATGCGCATGTTCACGCCCTTCGCCGGCAAGTCCGCACCGAAGCCCGAAGGCGAAGAGGACGCCCAAGCGGGCGGCGACGACCTCGACGCGCTCCGGCGCCAGATGGCCGACATGCAGGCGCGGCTCGAGGCGCTGTCGAAGAAGTAGCGTCAGGCGGCGTCGCGCGCCGCCCGGGTGCCGCCGTCGCCGACGACGACCGGCACGCCGCAGTGCCAGCCCTGCAGGAAATCGACGCCCCACTCGGTGAGCATCCGCGCCGTCTCCTCGTCCTCGACCCACTCGGCGACCGAGGCGATGCCGAGGTGGTGCGCGAGGTCGATCAGCGCCCGCACGAAGAAGCGGTCGTCGGGCGAGCGCGAGAGGTTCTGGACGAAGGCGCCGTCGATCTTGAGAAGATCGACCGGAAAGCCGCGCAGATGCTTGAACGAGGTGTGGCCGGCCCCGAAATCGTCGATCGCCACCGCACAGCCCAGCGCCTTCATGGCGTCGAGCCGCGCGCGGGTGGCGCCGGGGTCGTGCACCGCCGCCGTCTCGGTGATCTCGACGATGAGCCGCGAGGCGATGCCGGGGCGGGCGCCGAGATGGGCCGCGAAGGTGTCGAGCCAGTCCGGGGTCTCGAGCGTCACCGGCGACAGGTTGATCGCGACCCGCTCGTCCGGATGTGCCGCCAGGTGGTCGGCGACGAGCTCCAGCATGCGCGCGTCGAACAGCGGCACGAGCCCGCCGCGCTCGAGCCCGGGCAGGATCGCGCCGGCGTTGACGATCGTGCCGTCGCCGGCGCGGATGCGCAGCAGCGCCTCGCGGAACGCGACGGCGCGCGATCCGGCCTCGACAACCGGCTGGGCCGCGAACAGGATGCGGCGCGCGTTCAGGGCCTCGAGCGCGTCGAAGACCGGCGCCTCGCGCGGCCGGGCG
>JAJKJG010000080.1 GCA_021154065.1 Methylobacterium sp. | reverse complement strand
CTGACGCTTGCGAGCGCGATCGCCTTCGTCCCGGCCTATGCGGCGAACCGCGCCTGGACGTTCCGGTCGAACGCCGGGGCGGCGCGGTCGCTTCTGCGCTACGGGGCAGGCTACGCGGCGAGCTTCGGGCTGCAGGTCTCGATCCTACATGTCGGCGTCGACCTTCTCCGACAGCGCCACGAGTGGGTGGTGCTCTTCGGGCTCGGCGTCACGACGGTCTTCTTCTTCCTGCTTCAGCGGCTCTGGGTGTTTCGCGCGGCGCCGGACGGGCGGGTGTGACAAGCCGCCGAGGCTCGCCCTATAAGCTGCCGCGTCCTTGGCGGAGCGCCGGCGTGCCCATCCCCTTCAACCGTCCGACGCTTGCCGGCATGGAGCTCGACTACATCCGCGACGCGATCGCGCGCGGGCAGCTTGCCGGCGACGGCGCCTACACCGAACGCTGCCAGGCCTGGCTCAGGGAGCGGATCAGCGCCGGCGCGGTGCTCCTCACGCACTCATGCACCGCGGCGCTCGAGATGGCTGCGCTCCTCCTCGACATCGGCCCCGGCGACGAGGTCGTGATGCCGTCCTTCACCTTCGTCTCGACCGCCAATGCCGTCGTGCTGCGCGGCGGCGTGCCGGTGTTCGTCGATATCAGGCCGGACACGCTCAACATCGACGAGGCCCTGGTCGAGGCCGCCGTCACGCCGCGCACGCGGGCGATCATGCCGGTGCATTATGCCGGCGTTCCGGCCGAGATGGACGCGCTTGACCCGGTCGCGAGACGACATGGGCTGAGCGTGATCGAGGACGCGGCGCAGGCGCTCGGCTCGACCTACAGGGGCCGCAACGCCGGCGCGCTCGGGAGCCTCGCCGCCTTCAGCTTCCACGAGACCAAGAACATCATCTCGGGGGAGGGCGGGTGCCTTGCGATCAACGATCCGGTCCTGATCGAACGGGCCGAGATCATCCGCGAGAAGGGCACGAACCGGAAGCGCTTCTTCCGCGGCGAGGTCGACAAATACACCTGGGTCGACATCGGCTCGTCGTTCCTGCCGGGCGAGCTCATCGCCTCGTTCCTCTACGGCCAGCTCGAGGCGGCCGACGCGATCCGGGCCGACCGGCGCCGGAGCTGGGACGCCTATGATCTGGCCTTCCGGAGCTGGCACAACCGGGGCGTCCGGACCCCCTCGGTGCCGGCCCATTGCGAGGACAACGCCCATCTCTACTACCTGATCCTGCCCTCGGCGGAACAGCGCGCGGCGCTGATCGCGGCCTGCAAGGCGGACGGGATCATGACCCCTTTCCACTATGTGCCGCTGCACGATTCGCCCGCCGGGCGGCGGCTCGGGCGCGCCTGCGGCGAACTCGCCGTGACCGAGGATCTGGCGGCGCGGCTCGTGCGGCTGCCGCTGTTTCCGTGCATGGGAGACGCGCTTTCCCGCGTCATCGAGCGCGTCCAGACGCACCTCGATCGCTTGCTGTGAGCGAGCGGCCGCGAGGCCTCAGTCAGCCGATCCCGGGACGACGTTCGGTCTGGCGGCTCGACTCGGCCCAAGGCCGAGCAGGTGGGGCTCCTGCTTCGCCCTGCGGTCCGCTTCGGAACATCCCTCCCGACCCAGCGTTGCCATGGCGCGCAGGCTTGTCCGGTGTCGGGGCGGGCCCCTTTTCATGAAAGTTTCAGGCCATGGCTGATCGCAAGCAAACCGGCGGGGCCGTCCCGCAATCCTCGCCGCAGCCCTCCGATCTCGTCGAGGGGGTGAAATCGACCGCGTCGAAGCTCGCCGACAAGGCGCAGGAGACGGCGCGCGGGGCGGCGTCGAGCCTCGCCTCGAGCGCCGAGGAGAAAGCGCGGGCGCTCGCCGACGACAAGAAGCGCGAAGCGGCCGAGCAGGTCGACGCGGCGGCGAAATTCGCCGACAGCATCGCCGCCGAGGTCGAGCGGGCGCTGCCGCCGGCCGGCGGCTATGTCCGCGGCGTTGCCTCCGGCATCCACCGCTTCTCGGCGGCGCTGAAGGACAGCAGCGTCGACGAGCTGATGGACGAGGCCCGCCGCTTCGCCCAGGCGCGTCCGGCGACGGTGCTCGCCGGCGCGCTGGTCGCGGGCTTCGGGCTCGCGCGCTTCCTCAAGGCATCGGCCGACCGCCGCGAGGCGCGCATGCGCGGCGAGCGCTCGGCACGCATTCCCGAGCGCCGCGCGACGACCGGCGGCGCGTCCGAGCCCGAATATCCGTCGGACGTCGCCGCCGAAGGGCCGGCGGCGCCGCAGCGCGCGCGGATGTCCGCGGCGCCAGCCTCAGGGAGCAGCTCCGATGGCCGATAACGATCCGACCGACGTCGCGACGCTCGAGGCCGAGGTCGCGGCGGCGCGGGCGCGCTTTGCCCGTACCCTCGACAGGCTCACCGATCCGGCGACCCACGAAGCCATGAAGAACGAGGTCATGGAGCGCGTCGAGGGCTATAAGGATGGGCTCCTCGGCTCGGTCGAGGCGAGCGCCCGGGCGAAAGGGCAAGGGGTCGTCGACGACCTCAAGACGCGGGCGATGAACAATCCGGCGGGCGCTGCGCTCATCGGCGCCGGCATCGCCTACCACCTCTACCGCCATCCGCCGATCACGACGCTCCTCGTCGGCGCCGGCACGGCGCTGCTGATGCGCGCCCGCGGCAAGCGCTCGAGCGATCCGACCGCCTATCGGGCGCCCTATGACGAAAAGCAGCCGCGCGGCTACGTCCCGGGCGGCGTGGCCGGCTACGGCTACCCGGTCGAGGAGGACGCGCCCGGCTCGACGACGACCGATCGCATCATGGCGGAAGCCGCTGCGGCGGGCGACAGGGCGCGCGCATTGGCGTCCGAGGTCGGCGAAAGGGCGCGCGAGATCGGCGGGCGAGCCCGCGAGGCCGCCGCCGAGGCGGGCTCCCGCATCGCCGAGACGGCGGAGCGCACGCGCCACGCCGCTGCGGATACGCTCGATCGCACCCGCTCCACCGCCGAGGACATCGCGGCGCGGGCGCGCACGACCGCGCACGACGCCTATGAGCGTACCGCCGGCGCTGCCGAGGACGCTTACGAGCGCGCCGGCGACGCCTATGACCGGGTCCGCACCGACCCGTGGCTCCTCGGCGCGCTCGGGATCGCGGCCGGGGCGGCGCTTGCCGTCGCGATGCGCCGGACGGAGACCGGCGAGCGCTTCGTCGGCGCGACGACCGACATGGTCGGGCGCGGCGCCAGAGGCGTCGGCTCGACCGCGCGGAGCGTCGGCTCGACGGCACGCGCCGCTGCGAGCCGGGCGGCTGACGCGGCCTCGAGCGTCACCGAGTCGCTCGGCAACGCCGCGTCGTCCGTGACCTCCGCCGCCTCCGGGCTCGCCGAGTCCGTCGCGGAGACATGGAGCGGCGATTCCGAGCCCGAGCCGCCGCGGCGCGGGCGCGGCGGCCAGCGCCGGCATTCCGGATCGGCCCATCGCGGCCGGGACGGCGATGGCGATTTCATGGGCTCGGCGGCCGAGGCCGCGTCCTCGGCCTATCGCGGCGCCGCCGAGCAGGCCGATTATGCCGCGCGCCGGGCGGCGGGCTTCGCCGGCTGGGCGCGCGACGAGGTCGTCGATCTCGCTGAGAACTACCCGCTGCTGCTTGGCGCGATCGGGCTCGCGGCCGGCGCCGCGGCCGGTCTTGCGCTCCGGCCGACGGAAAGCGAGGACGAGCTCATCGGCTCCTACAGCGACAGCTTGAAGAGCCGCGCCCGCGCGCTTGCGACGGAGCAATACCAGGAGGTCGTCGGCGCCGCGCAGGACCTCGCCGACGCCTTCGCGGAGCCGTCGGGCGGGCAGAGCCCCGGCGCCGATCCCGCCGCCGACTGGGAGACCGTCATCGGCGGCGGCGCCCCGCAGCAGGGCGGCCAGCCCGGCGCCGGCATGGGTGGGCCGAAAGTCTGAAGATCAGCGGCGGCGGCTCTTCGTGCGCGCCGCCGCCTCACTCCATCTTGGCCCGCGCGCAAGTCAATGCAGCTTGGCGGCAAGCTGCCCGATCGCGACGTCGAACAGGGCGAGCGTTTCGTCCCTTTGCCCTGCGAGGGTCGCCATCGAGGGTGGCTCGCCCGTGCGCGTCGCCGTGTCCATGAGCGCGTAATACGCTTGGTCGCGCACCGGCGCGGGCACCTCGCCGCGAAGCGAGCGGATGGCGCCGATCGCGCCGTCGCAGGTTCCGAGCCGCACCTGTTCCCGGCCGGCCCTCAGCGCGGCGAGGACGCTCCACTTCATCTCCATCGCAGAAACCCCCACTCGGCCGTTTGCGAAAGCGTATCGAGGCCGGCCTTGAGTCGCGCCTTCAAGCTGCGCCTTTCCACCGGTGAATGCCAGTCCGGGCGGCGCACGAACAAATGCATGCTCCGGCGGAACCCTTCCGAGTTCCGGAGGGTTCACGGCATCGACGGCGCGCCGCCCTCTCACGGGATCGAGTTGCCGTTGCTCGGACGCCGCAAGAGGAGCACCGCGATGAAAGCCCTGGTCTGGCACAACCCCACCGACATCCGCTGCGACGAGGTCCCGGATCCGAAGATCGAGCACCCCCGCGACGCGATCATCCGGGTGACGACCTGTGCGATCTGCGGCTCGGACCTGCATCTCTACAACGGCTACATGCCAGGGATGCAGAACGGCGACATCGTCGGCCACGAGTTCATGGGCGAGGTCATGGAGGTCGGCCCGGAGGCCAAGGGCGCGCTCAAGGTCGGCGACCGCATCGTCGTGCCGTTCACGATCTTCTGCGGCGAGTGCGAGCAGTGCCGGCGCGGCAACTTCTCGGTCTGCGAGACGACGAACCGCAACAAGGACATGGCCGCGAAGGTCTTCGGCCGAACGACCGCGGGCCTCTTCGGTTACACCCACCTCACCGGCGGCTATGCCGGCGGCCAGGCCGAATACGTGCGCGTGCCGTTTGCCGACACGACCCACATCAAGGTGACGAACAGCGGCCTTACCGACGAGCAGGTCCTGTTTCTCGGCGACATCTTCCCGACCGGCTGGCAGGCCGCGGTCCAGTGCGACATCGATCCGCAGGACACGGTCGCGATCTGGGGCGCCGGACCCGTCGGGCAGATGGCGATCCGCTCGGCCGTGCTGCTCGGAGCGAAGCAAGTGATCTCGATCGACCGCATTCCCGAGCGCCTCGACATGGCGCGCGCCGGCGGCGCGATCACCATCAACTTCGACGAGGAGAGCGTCATCGAGCGCCTGGAAGAGCTCACCCATGGCAAGGGCCCGGAGAAGTGCATCGATTGCGTCGGCATGGAGGCCCACATCACGAGCCACATCGATTCCATGTACGATCGTGTCAAGCAGGCGGTGATGGCCGAGAGCGACCGGCCGCATGTGCTGCGCGAGATGATCTATGTCTGCCGCCCGGCCGGCACGCTCTCGATTCCGGGCGTCTATGGCGGGCTCGTCGACAAGATCCCGTTCGGCGCCGCGATGAACAAGGGCCTCACCTGGCGCATGGGCCAGACCCACGTGAACCGCTGGACCGACGATCTCCTGCGCCGCATCGGCGAGGGCCAGATCGACCCGTCCTTCGTCATCACCCACACGGTTCCGATCGAGCAGGGGCCGGAGATGTACCAGACCTTCCGCGACAAGCAGGACGGCTGCATCAAGGTGGTGCTCAAGCCCTGAATCGAGGTCAGTCGTGAATGGTCAGTCGTCAGTGCTGTCGATTGACGAGTGACTACTGACCTACCGCCGCACGGAGGAATCGACATGCGCTACGAAACCGAAAGAACCGGCCGCCGCGGCCATCCCGATTCGACCACGGACGCGCTCGCCCGCGGGCTCGGCGTGTTCTCGATCGCGCTCGGCCTCATGGAGGTGGCGGCGCCGCGGGCGCTGGCGCGCTTTCTGGGGATGGAGGGCAGCGAGGCGCTGATCCGCGGCTACGGCTTGCGCGAGATCGCGACCGGGGTCGGCATCCTCGCCTCGAACGACCCGACGCCGTGGATCTGGGGCCGCGTCGCCGGCGACGGGCTCGACATCGCGACGCTGATGACCGGCTACGAGGGCGACAATCCGAAGAAGGACAACGTCACGCTGGCGCTCGCCGCGGTCGCCGGCGTCACCGCGCTCGACGTCTATTGCGGCCAGGCGCTGTCGCGCGAATCGCCGGTGCCGCTGCCGCCGATGCGCGACTACAGCGACCGCAGCGGCCTGCCGCGCTCGCCGCAGGCGATGCGGGGCGCCGCCCGGCGCGATTTCGAGCCGCCGCGCGACTTCCGCACCCCCGAGGCGCTGCGGCCCTGGACGAGCGCGCGCCCGGGCGACGGCGCGGGACGCGATCGGCCGGCCTAGGCAACCCGCTCAGGCGCCCAAGCCCTCGATCGCGAAGGCGCGCGCCGGGGCGCCGTCCGCGGTCGGGATTTTGAGCGGCGCGGCGCACAGGAACGTGCGCGGGCCGGCGAGCGCGCTCGTGTTGACGAGGTACTCGATCAGCGTCACCCCGGCGGCGAGCAGCACCACATGCGTGACGTGCTCGTCTCGCGGCGCCACGACGCCGTCGAGGAGGAGCCGGATGGTGTAGTCCTGCGGGAAGTCGAAGGCGACGGCGGTCGGCTTTCGCGCCAGCAGCCACTCGGCGCCCTCCCGCGTGACGTAGGGCGCGTCCCTCCAGTACGCCGGCGTTCCGGGGTCGCGCTGGCGGTCCCAGCCGGCGGAAAGCAGCAGGATCTCGCCCTCCGGCCCGTCCGGGTCGGCGGCGGCGAGGCGCTCGGGTCCGATCGCCTGGTTCGGCGCGGCACCGCGCAGGTCGAGGATGCGGCACGGGCCGACCACCCTGTCGAGGGGCGTTGCCTCGATCGTCGGCGCCGCGGCGACGAAATGCGCCATGGCATCGATATGGGTGAAGCCGTGGCAGGTGGTCGAAAGCCGCGTCACCCGGAACGGGTCGCCCGCGCCGATGTCGCCCTTGACCTGCACCTCCGGTCCCCAGCGGAAATGCGGCCCGATCGGCATCGACAGATCGACGATGCGCATGCGGGCGCTCATTCGGCCGCCTGTCGCAGATCCGACAACTGCCCGATCTGCGCGTCGAGCGCCGCGCCGGTCTCGTCGGCATTGGCGGCCTGGCGAAGCGCCAAGACGATGGCCGCCGCGTCAGGTCGGGCGGCGAGCTCCGGCAGGACCGCAATGATTGCCGCGAAGCGCTCGCGCCCGCGCTCGATTGTTTCGCCATAGCCCTTGACGAGCCCGCGGCAGG
This sequence comes from Methylobacterium sp., assembly GCA_021154065.1. The sequence goes on along the minus strand of JAJKJG010000080.1, from coordinate 70 downwards.
CCGCGACCTCGACGCCCAACAGGTAGTCGCGCTCGGCGGCGGCGCGGACGGCGCCGAGCCAGTCCTCGAG
>JAJKJG010000079.1 GCA_021154065.1 Methylobacterium sp. | reverse complement strand
GAGCTCGATAAGCTCAAGCGCGCCCTGCCGCCCGGCACCGAAACGAGCGTCATGTACGACGAGTCGCAGTTCATCCGCGCCTCGATCAACGGCGTGCTCAAGACGCTCATCGAGGGCATCGGCCTCGTCATCCTCGTCATCCTGGTGTTCCTGCGCGACTGGCGCTCGACCATCGTCGCCATGGTGGCGATCCCGGTCTCGGTCATCGCCTCCTTCATGGTGGTCGCGGTCTTCGGCGCCTCGATCAACGTGCTGACGCTGCTCGCGATCGTGCTCGCCATCGGCATCGTCGTCGACGACGCGATCGTCGAGATCGAGAACATCCACCGCCGCATCGAGCACGGCGAGCCGCCGCTGCTCGCGTCCTTCGACGGCGCGCGCGAGATAGGCTTCGCGGTCATCGCGACGACCTGCACGCTGATGGCCGTCTTCGTGCCGCTCGCCTTCATGACCGGCAACACCGGGCGCCTGTTCCGCGAATTCGCGATCCAGCTCGCGGCGGCGATCTTCTTCTCCGGCGTCGTCGCCCGCACGCTGACGCCGATGATGTGCTCGAAGCTGATGGTGCCCTCGCACGGGCCGATCCACCGGCTTACCGAGCCCTTCTTCGAGGGCATGATCAACGGCTATCGCTGGATCCTGTCGCGGGCGCTGAACATCCCGTTCGTGATCCTGGCGATCGGGGCTCTCGTCTCGTTTGCGGCGGTGAACCTGTTCCAGGCGATCCCGAAGGAGTTCGCGCCGATCGAGGACCGCTGCTACGTCCTGATCCCGGTCCAGGCGCCCGAAGGCTCGAGCAGCGATTACACCCGCGAGCGCGTGAAGGAGATCGAGCAGACGCTGGAGCCGCTGCGCGACCGCGGTATCGTCTCGAGCATGCTGAGCCAGGTGGCGCCGGGCTTCATCCGCCCGCAGCCCGTGAACGCCGGGCTCGTCATCCTGCGTCTCGTGCCGTGGGAACAGCGCGCGGTGAAGCAGCAGGACATCGTCAAGGAGCTGTTCGGCAAGGTGTCGAACTTCCCCGGCGCGCGCGCCTTCCCGATCAACCCCGGCTCGCTCGGGCAGCGCGGCTTCCAGCAGCAGATCCAGTTCGTGATCGGCGGCCCCGACTACCAGACGCTGCGCGACTGGCGCGACCGCATGCTCGGCAAGGCCCAGGCGAGCGGCCTCTTCGTCAACCTCGATTCGGACTACAAGGAGAACCAGCCGGATCTGCGCGTTCAGATCGACCGCGCCCGCGCCGCCGACCTCGGCATCAACATCGAGGACATCGGCAAGACGCTGGAGCTCATGTTCGGGGAGAAGCAGGTCTCGAGCTTCGCCTCGAAGGGCGAGGAGTATTACGTCATCGTCCGCGCCCGCGCCCAGGACCGCGCCGCGCCGAACGACCTCTCGAACGTCTTCATCCGCTCGGGGCCCGGCGACCTCGTGCCGCTCTCGGCCTTCGTCTCCTTGCGGGAGACCGCGGCGCCGCAGAACCTCAACCGCTTCGACCGGCTGCGCTCGATCACCATCCAGGGCTCGGTCGTGCCGGGGGTTTCGATCGGCCAGGGCCTCGACAAGCTCGAGGAGATCGCCCAGGCCGAGCTGCCGCCCGAGGTCCGCATCGGCTACCAGGGCCAATCGAAGGAGTTCAAGGACGCCTCGAGCGCGATCTACATCACCTTCGGCCTGGCGCTGATCGTCGTGTTTCTCGTGCTGGCCGGCCAGTTCGAGAGCTGGATCAACCCGCTCATCGTCATGCTGACCGTGCCGCTCGCCGTCACCGGCGGCCTCTTGGCGCTCTGGCTCACCGGGCAATCGCTCAACATCTACAGCCAGATCGGCATGATCCTGCTCATCGGGCTCATGACCAAGAACGGCATCCTGATCGTCGAGTTTGCCAATCAGCTGCGGCAGCGCGGGCTCAAGACCCGGGACGCCGTCATCCAGTCCTCGGTGCAGCGCCTGCGCCCGATCCTGATGACCTCGATCGCGACGATGGGCGGCGCCCTGCCGCTCGCCTGGTCGACCGGCGCCGGGGCGGAGGCGCGCAACGCCATCGGCTGGGTCATCGTCGGCGGGGTCTCGCTCTCGACCCTGCTCACGACGCTCGTCGTGCCGTCGCTCTACGTCCTGATCGGCGGCTACACCCGGCCGGCGAACTACACCGCCGATCTCCTCGACCGCATGCGCGAGGGCGAGGAGGCAAAGACCGCGGACCGGCCGCTCCATCCGGCCGAATAACAAAGAAAAAGGCGATATCGTCCTTGCCGGCGAGCAGCGTCGATACCACGGCGTTCCTCAACCGCGCGCTTGCACCTTCGCAGCCACCATCCTGACGCCGCCGATCTTGCGCTCTTGAATGAGGTCGACAAATCGGATGTAGGATTCGTGGAATGCATCGTGCCCCATTGGGGTGCCGGCCTGTCGGGCTTCTTCACGCAGCTGTTGATACATTGCCAGTCGTGCCTTCAGAATTGGCCCCCATTCTTCCGTCAAATCCTCCGTCGAAATCACTCTGCGGCCAACGCTTTCGACCAGGTTGCGATATTCGGGGATCGACCGAAGAGGCTGAATAGCCATTCCGTCCCACATCAGCTGCGCATCAGCCGCGGCAAGCGGCTGATCAGCGATCCAATCCGTGAATGCCAAGCGACCATCGGTCCTCAGAATACGAAAAGCTTCGGCAACCGCTCTCTTCACGTCCGGAACGTGGCAAAACGCTTCTTGGCTGACGACGGCGTCGATGCTCGCGTCAGGAAGCGGCACGTCCATCACGTTGCCCTCGACAATCCGCGCAATACCGTGAAGGCCGACGCGTCGGGTCAACTCCTGTGCGCCCGAGACGCGCGCCGGCGTCAGTTCGATACCGGTGACGTCGGCGCCATATTTGTGCGCCAGATAGCGCACCGTGCCGCCAAGTCCGGCACAGAAATCGGCGACGCGCGACCCATTGCCGACCTGCGCTCCTCGCACCAATTCATCCGTCGCGGCGAGGCCGCCATAATGATCCTGGTCATAGGGATAGAGCTCTTCAGGACGTAGGCCGTCGAGATGGCCACGGCTTGCGCGCAGTTTCGTCAGGATGATTTCGGATGAGATCGGATGACGATTATAGAAATAGACGGTCTGCGAAGTTGCGTCGTTCATGAAGCCTGCCTCTATGACCCGGGGCCACGCCAATCTGGCAATCAGACTAGCCACCAAAACGGCACATGGCGACGAGCAATAGCGAGCGGCGCTCAATTTGCGCTGCGAAAATTCTGAACGGCGCATCTCTCACGCCCAAAGAAAAAGGCGGGACCGGAGTCCCGCCTCGAGCGCAGCCGCGGCGGCGGCGGTCAGTCGATCATGTAGCGGACGCCGAGCCTGACCTCCTGCGCGTCGAGCGCCTTGGCCTTGCTGCCGACGCCGAAGGCGTCGACCCCAGTGCGCGCGTCGCCGACATGCAGGTAGCGATAGCCGGCATCGAGCTTGAAGCCGTAGCCGAGGTCGAAGGCGACGCCGGCCATGACGGCCCACGCGAGATTGTAGACCGTGTGGCTCGGGATCGGCGTCGGAAGCTGCGGCCCGAGCGGCCCGCAGGCAAGCGTCAGGCAGGTGACCTGGCCGGCATAGGAGTGGAAGTGGTTCTGCGCGACGCCGACGCCGGCGCCGACATAGGGCGTGAAGCCGTACCAGTGGCCGAAATCGATGTAGCCGTTGAGGAGCAGCGTGCTCGACTCGATCTTGCCGTTGTCGATGCTGTAGCCGTTGACGTAGTTCGAGCCGGAGTTGACGCCGAAGAACTTGGCGTCGTTGCGCCAATCCGCCGTCACGTCGGAGCGAAACCAGTTGTTGATCTGATAGCCGAAGCCGCCGCCGACCGACCAGGTTTCCTTCAAGCCGACGCGGTCGAAGGGCAGCCCGGCGCCGAGCGGCAGCTTGCCGGGATCCGAGAAGTCGACCCAGCCGACGTCACCGCGCAGGTACCAGCCGCTGCCGAGCTCCGACACGATCGGCCCGGGCGGTGGCGGCGGCGGCGGCGAAAAGTCGGCCGCGACGGCGGGTGCCGAAAGACCAAGGATGATACCGATCGACCACAGGGTCTTCAGCCTACCCATGACAGCTTCCTCTCAAGAACTCTAACAGTGCGAGGCCAGGATCTGCCGCAGCGGCTCGGGGTCCCGGCGGCCAGGATCACGATCAACCGAATCAGGTTAAGCGGCGCTTAACCTTAACCGTGCGCCGCCGGGGCCCGGCCGCACGATCAAGCCGCGAGCGGCCTCGCCCGAAATGGAAACGGCGCGGGGAGCTCCCCGCGCCGCCCAGTCGATTTTGCCGTCGCTCAGTATTTGCGGATGATCGGCGCGTCGTAGATCGGCGGCGGCGGCGGCGCGAGCAGCCAGCGGAAGCCGAGCTTGATGTCGTGCGAGTCGAGGTCCTTGACCTTGAGCGGCGAGAAGGTCTGGCCGCAGAAGCAGTTCAGGGTGCCGGTGACCGATTCGCCGAGGTTCAGGTAGCGGTAGCCGAGCTCGAGCTTGAGGTTCGGCGTCACCGCGTAGCCGAGGCCGGCATAGAGCGCCCAGGCGAAGTGGGTCTTGTCGCCGTCGCCGATCCAGCCGCCGCTCGGCGTCGTGACGCCGGCGATCGTCGTCAGGCTGGTCTCGGAGAAGCCCGAGAGCATGTTGCGGGCAAAGCCGGCGCCGGCGCCGACGAAGGGCGTGATGCCATACCAGGTGCCGAAATCGACGTAGCCGTTGAGGAGGAAGACCGCCGAGGTGAAATCGCCCTGCGTCGTCTCGTGGGTCACGCCGGGAATGCCGGCGCCGGCATCGAAGTTGATGCGATCGTGGACCTTGAAGCCCTTCGAGAAGCGGTATTCGCCCGTGACGTCGGCGCGCAGCCAGCCGTTGAACTGATAGCCGACGCCGACCCCGGCAAACGAGCCCGCGCCGAGATCCTCGCCGAAGAACACCGCCGGCGGCTGATCGGGGCTCGAGAACTTGCCGTTGTTGTAGGAGCTGACGCCGACGTCGCCGCGCAGGTACCAGCCGCCGAACTCGACCGGCGGAGGCGGATAATGCATCGGCGGCGGCGGCGGGAGGAGATCGGCCGCGAGCGCCGATGCGGACGAGACGGCCGCGAAAACGCCCGCCAGAGCGAGTGACTTCATGCTGCCCATGACAGGGTCCCTTCGTTTTTCGCGGGGCCGACGGGCCTCGCGGATGATGCCAACGGAGGGAATCGTCTCAAACAGGCGTTAAAAGGAGCTTAACCTTAACCTTTAAGGCTAGTTTTCAGCGAAGACGCAGGCGCATCGCCCGGCTCGACTTCGCTCGGCAGGCGAACACTTCCCCGAACAGAAAGACTTCGTCAGGCGGCGGCGCGCGACAGCGCGTCGACGACGTCGTCGACGACCTGCACCACGAGGTCGCGGTTGTCGCCCTCGCCCATGACCCGAATCACCGATTCG
>JAJKJG010000078.1 GCA_021154065.1 Methylobacterium sp. | reverse complement strand
TTTCGCAGAGCTCTCGCTTAAGCGGGAGAGGGTGGGGGGTGCGGAGTGAGCTGGGAGCCGTTCTGACCGGCCCCGCGGGACCTCACCCCAGCCCTCTCCCGCAAGCGGGAGAGGGCATCCTTCGAAACCCCGTCGCGAGCACGTAGAGCTCGGCCGAATCGGCGCGGCTCGCGGCGGGCTTGACGTGACGCACCGTCGCGAAGTCGCGCTTCAGATCGGCGAGGAGCGCGCCCTCGGTGCCGCCCTGCAGGACCTTGGCCACGAAGGCGCCGCCGGGGGCGAGGACGGCGCGGGCGAACTCGGCGGCGGCCTCGGCGAGGCCGACGATGCGCAGGTGGTCGGTCTTGCGGTGGCCCGTGGCGTTCGCGGCCATGTCGGACAGGACGATGTCGGCCTCCCCGCCGAGCATCTCGGTGAGGCGGTCCGGCGCCGCCGGATCCATGAAATCGAGCGTGATGAACTCCGCTCCCGGCAGGGTCTCGATCGGCAGGAGGTCGATGCCGACGACGCGGCCTTTCCCCTCGGCGGCGCCAACGCGCTTTGCCGCGACCTGGGCCCAGCCGCCGGGTGCGGCGCCGAGGTCGACCACGCGCTGGCCCGGCTTCAGCAGCCGGTATTTGTCGTCGATCTCGATCAGCTTGTAGGCCGCCCGCGAGCGGTAGCCGTCGCGCTTGGCGCGGGCGACGTAAGGGTCGTTGAGCTGGCGCTCGAGCCAGCGCTGCGAGGAAGCGGTGCGCTTCTTCGCGGTCTTCAGCCGCTGCTTCAGCTCGCGCGCGCCCGAGCCGGGCTTGTCGCTCACCCGCGACCGCCGCGGCGCCAGACGCCGTCCTCGCGCATGAGGTTCATGAGGATGCCCTCGCGCAGGCCGCGATCGGCGATGCGCAGGCGGTCGGAGGGGAACGCCCGCCGGATCGCCTCGAGGATGGCGCAGCCGGCGAGCACGAGGTCGGCGCGGTCGCGGCCGATGCAGGGGTTCTGGGCGCGCTGGTCGAACGGCGTGTCGAGGAGGTCGTCGAGAACCGCGGTCACATGCTCGTCGCGCATCCACATGCCGTCGACGCGCCGCCGGTCGTAGCGCGGCAGCTTGAGGTGGATGCCGCCGACCGTGGTGACGGTTCCCGAGGTGCCGAGCAGGTGGAACTCGGGGAGATACGCGGCCGAGCCGGCCGCGAGCTCGAACGGCGCCAGGAGATCGCTCACCTCCTCGACCATGGCCTCGAAAGCCATCCGCGTCACGTCGACGCCGCCGTGCCGCTCGGCGAGCGTCACCACCCCGACGGGCAGCGAGTCCCAGGCCCGGATGCGCTTGATCGGGTCGGCGAGCGGGCTTGCCCCTTTGCCGTCGAGCCAGGCGATCTCGGTCGAGCCGCCGCCGATGTCGAAGATGACCACCGAATGGGCGCGCGGATCGGCGAGCGCCGCGCAGCCGGTGACGGCGAGATAGGCCTCGGTGCGCCGGTCGACGACCTCGAGCTCCATGTCGAGCTCGGATTGGACGCGGGCGACGAACTCGGCGCCGTTCTCGGCGAGCCGGCACGCCTCGGTCGCGACGAGGCGCGCCCGGGTCGCGTTGCGGTGCTGCATCTTGCCCTTGCAGACGCGCAGCGCCTCGATCGTGCGCTCGATCGCCGCCTCGCCCAGGCGGTTCGCGAATCCCAAGCCCTCACCGAGCCGCACGATGCGTGAGAAGGCGTCCATGACGCGAAAGCCGTAAGGGGCGGGCTCGGCGACGAGGAGGCGGCAGTTGTTGGTGCCGAGATCGAGCGCCGCGTAGGAATGGCCGTTCTGCGGCGCGGCCCGGCGGTGATGCGCGTGCGGCCAGGGCGGCCGGCCGTTGTGCCGGACCGGCGGCGCCGAGGGTAGATCGCCACGCGCGCTCGTCGGGGCGACGTGCCCCGGCGAATCCGGCTGGGCAACCACTTCGTCCTTGACCGACACGGTCGAATCCCGAGGCGCCAGCGCGGCAAGAGGCCGGGGCGCGAGTTGGGACAAAGAGTGCAACGGCTCGGCGCCGCTGCCAAGCCCATAAAGGCAAAGCTTCGCCTCAGGCCGCCGCCTTCTCGGCCGCCCCCGCGCGCGGCGCCGGGCGCAGGAGCCCGTTCGCCTCGACGAAGCCGCGCGGACGGTTGAGCACCTCGTCGAGGCGCGACCACAGGATCTTCGGCGAGAACGGCTTGCCGATGACCTCGTTGACGCCGAGCGCCACCGCCCGGTCGACGGCGTAGCGCCGCGGCTTCGACAGCATCAGGATGATCGGCACCGTCGGGGCCGGCGAGGTCTTCGGCGTGCGGGTGAGGCGGATGAACTCCTCGCCGGAGAGGATCGCGAGGTCCCAATCGATGATGGCGAGGTCGGGCTTCGATTCGCTGAGCACGCCGAGCGCTTCGGCGCCGTCCGGCGCCTCGAAGACGCGCTTGATGCCGACGCGGGTCAGCATGTCGCGCAGGATACGGCGCATGTAGAGGCTCTCGTCGGCGACGAGGGCGGCAAGATCGGGAAAGACCGGGGTGGCGATCATCGGCGTGGCTCGACATCGAGCCTACGCGCAAGGCTTTGCCGCTTTGCTAACGCTCCCCTCCCCTGCGGAGGGTCAGGCTTTCAGCGCCTCGACTGCGCCACCGAGCCGGTCACGTCGACGTCGCGGGGCGATGCCGGCGTCGCGACGAGCGTCTCGCCGGGCCGGAGCGGCGGCGGCGGGAAATACAGCGCGGCGACGTCCGCCGGAGGCCGGCGGTCCTGCCGCTCCGCCGCGAGGCAGGGCGCAAACAGGCTCTCGACGCTTGCCGGCGTCGGCTGCGAGCAGGCCTCCGGGATGCCCTTGATGAACGCGGTCATGGCGGTGGCGCCGATCATCAGCGCGCCGACGAGCACCGCATCGAGAACCGGGGAACGCTTCATGGCCGCCTCCGCGACATCTCTGCCGAGACCCGAAGGACAACGCCAAGCACGGCACCGGGTTCGCCCCGGCTGCCGCGACGAGCTTGAGATCGCGTCCGAGCCGATGTTAGCTCGAAGCGCCGCCCGGAGCCACCATGAACCATCGCCAGCCCCTGCCGCCCCTCCCCGACCTCGCCCGCACGCTCTACACGGCCGTGCTCTCGGACGTGCTCGACGAGGCCGGGTTCATGAGCCAGGCGCTGAAACCCTTCGTGCGCCCGCTCGACGAGACCTCGGTGATGTGCGGCTTCGCCAGGACCGGGCTCTACCGCAAGGTCTATCACGTCGAGCCGGGGCGGAACCCGTACGAGATCGAGATGGACCTCATCGACAGCCTCGCGCCGGGCGAGGTCGCGGTGCTCGCCTGCGACGGGCCGACGGACCGGATTGCCCCCTGGGGCGAGCTCTTGACGACGGCAGCAAGCATCCGCGGCGCCGCCGGCTGCCTCACCGACGGGCTCGTGCGCGACGTGCGCCGCATCCGCGAGATGCGCTTTCCGGTCTTCGCCGGCGGCATCGGCCCGCTCGATTCGAAGGGCCGCGCCGAGATGGCCGCGATGGACATCGCCGTCGAGGTCGCGGGCGTGCGGATCGAGCCCGGCGACCTCATCTTCGGCGACGTCGACGGCTGCGTTGCGATCCCGAAGGCGGTCGCGCCGCAGGTCGTGGCCCGCGCGCTCGAGAAGGTGACGGCCGAGGATCGCACGCGCGACGCGCTCGCCGCCGGCGAGAGCCTCAGGCAGGTGTTTGAGCGCTTCGGCGTGCTATGACGGCGCTTCCCTCGGAGAACCGCATGCCCGACACCCACCAGCCCCTCGTCTCGCCGGAATGGCTCGCGCAGCATTTGCACGACCCCGATCTCGCGATCCTCGACGTGCGCCTCGTCGCCGGCGCGGATTGGCGCGCCGCCTTCGAGGCGGGCCATATCCCGGGCGCGACGTTCACCGACTACGCCAAGGACGGCTGGCGGGCGGTCAAGGGCATGGCGGTCGGCATGCTGCCCGACGAGGCGGCCTTGTCGGCGCTCTTCGGCCGGCTTGGTCTTGCGCCCGATCGCCACGCGATCGTCGTGCCGACGGGCGTCAACACCGGCGATTTCAGCGCCGCCGCCCGGGTGTACTGGACCCTCAAGGTCGTCGGGCACCGGCGCCTCTCGCTTCTCGACGGCGGCTGGGAGGGCTGGCGCGCCGATCCGGGCCGGCCGATCGAGACCGGGCCCGGTAAGCCGCCGCCGCAGACGCGCTATGCGGCGAAGATTGACGAGAGGCTGCGCGCCGACATCGAGCGGGTCGAGAAGGCGGTGACGGAGCGCTCGGCGACGCTGCTCGACGCGCGCGGGATCGGCTATTTCGAGGGCCGCGAGAAGAGCCCGCAGGCGATGCGGGCCGGCCGCCTGCCCGGCGCCGTGCACCTCGACCAGGCGCAGGCCTATGACGCCGCCCGGCGCGGGCTGAAGCCGGCCGGCGAGCTCGAGCGCATCTTCTCCGCCGTGCCCAAGGGCGAGGTGGTCAGCTTCTGCAACACCGGCCAAGCGGCGGCGACGAACTGGTTCGTCCTCGCCGAGCTCCTCGGCCGCCCCGACGTGCGCCTCTACGACGGCTCGATGTCGAGTGGACCGAGGATGAGAAGCGCCCGGTCGAGACCGGGGCGGCAAAGTAGAACCGGGGCAAAGACCCAAAGCCCCTCATCCTGAGGTGCGACCCCGGCCTTGAGCCGGGGGAGCCTCGAAGGACGCAACCCTATCGATGCAGCGCCAGACCGCCGGTGCGTGCTTCGAGGCTCGTCGCTGCGCTCCTCGCACCTCAGCATGAGGAGAGTTGTGGTGCTTGCATCAATCCCCGAGCGCCCGCTCGAGGTCCCGGATCAGATCCTTGGGGTGCTCCAAGCCGACCGACAGCCGCACGAGGCCCTCGGTCACGCCCATCGCCTCGCGGACCGCCGGCGCGAAGCGCTCGTGGGTCGTCGTGGCGGGATGGGTGATGAGGCTCTTCGCGTCGCCGAGGTTGTTCGAGATCTTGACGACGCGCAGCGCGTTGAGGAAGCGGAAGGCGCCCGCCTTGCCGCCGGCGACCTCGATGGCGATTAACGTCGAGCCGGCCTTCATCTGACGCCGCACGAGCTCCGCCTGGGGATGGTCCGCGCGGCCGGGATAGATCAGGCGCTTCACGTTCGGGTGTGCGGCGAGCGCGTCGGCGACGGCCGCCGCGGTCTCGGTCTGGCGGCCGACGCGCAGGGTCAGGGTCTCGAGGCCCTTCAGCAGCACCCAGGCGTTGAAGGGCGACAGCGCCGGGCCGGTCTGGCGCAGATAGCCGTGGATGCTCTTCTCGATGAACTCCTTCGAGCCGAGGATCACGCCACCAAGGCAGCGCCCCTGCCCGTCGATATGCTTCGTCGCCGAATAGACGACGCAGTCGGCGCCGAGCTTCAGCGGGCTCTGCCAGAGCGGCGTCGCGAAGACGTTGTCGACGACGAGATTCGCTTTCGCCGCGTGGGCGATCTCGGCAACGCCCGCGATGTCGACGAGGTCGAGGTTCGGGTTCGTCGGGCTCTCGAGGAAGAACGCCTTGGTTTCCGGCCGCACGGCGGCGCGCCAGGCGTCGAGCCGCGTGCCGTCGACGAGCGTCGAGGCGATGCCGAAGCGCGGCAGGAGCTCCTCGCAGACGAAGCGGCAGGAGCCGAAGAGCTGGCGCGCCGCGACGACGTGATCGCCGGCGCGAAGCTGGCCGAGGAGCGAGGCCGTCACCGCCGCCATACCGGTTGCGGTGGCGCGCGCCGCCTCGGCGCCTTCGAGCGCCGCCATGCGGGCCTCGAACATGCCGACCGTCGGGTTCGAGAAGCGGGCGTAGATGTAGCCCGGATCCTCGCCCTTGAAGCGCGCCTCGCATTGCTCGGCACTCTCGTAGACATGGCCCTGCGTCAGGAACAGCGCCTCCGAGGTCTCGCCGAAATCGGAGCGCAGCGTGCCGGCGTGGACGAGCCGGGTCTCGAGCTCGAGATCGTCCGCGCGTGGTCCGGAGTGAAGGGAGTCGTTCATGGCCAGCCCTCTTCCGGGACATGCCCGGAAAACTATTCGCCGGCCGGATTGTGCGGAAAAGACCGGGCGCTCGCCCCCGACCTTTTAGCGCCTTGTTTAACGTGGCGCGCAAGCCGGCCGGCTCAAATCACCACGGAAGCCGTGGTCTTAGCCCAAGCCCTACCGGGGAGCAACACGCGACGTCATCCCGGCCGAAGCGGAGCCGAGAGCCGGAATCTTTCGACGCGGATCTACAGCAAGGCCGGCTTCATCCCGCTCCCGCGCTCGAGCCACGCCGGCACCGGCAGCCCCTTCGCGCGCAGGAACGCCGGGTTGAACAGCTTCGACTGGTAGCGCGTGCCGTAGTCGCAGAGCACCGTCACGATGGTGTGCCCGGGCCCGAGCTCCTTTGCGAGCCGGATCGCGCCGGCGACGTTGATGCCGGAGGAGCCGCCGAGGCAGAGGCCCTCGTGCTCGAGGAGGTCGAAGACGGTCGGCACCGCCTCCTCGTCCGGGATGAGATAGGCCTTGTCGACGGCGATGTCGGCGATGATCGGCGTCACACGCCCGAGCCCGATGCCTTCGGTGATCGAGCCGCCCTCCGACGCCTTCGCCTCGCCGCGGGTGAAGAGGTCGTACATGGCGGCGCCGCGCGGGTCGGCGACGGCGATGACGATGTCGCGCTTCTTCTCGCGCAGGTAGCTCGACACGCCGGCGATCGTGCCGCCGGTGCCGATCGCGCAGACGAAGCCGTCGACCTTGCCGCCGGTCTCCTCCCAGATCTCCGGCCCGGTCGAGACATAGTGGGCCTTGCGGTTGTCGAGGTTGTTCCACTGGTCGGCGAAGAGCACGCCGTTGGCTTCGGTCTTGCGCAGCGCGTCGGCCATGCGCCGCCCGACATGCTGGTAGTTGTTCGGGTTGGCGTAGGGCACCGCCGGCACCTCGACGAGTTCGGCGCCGCACAGGCGCAGCGTGTCCTTCTTCTCCTGCGATTGCGTCTCCGGGATCACGATCAGCGTGCGGTAGCCGCGGGCGTTTGCGACGACGGCGATGCCGATGCCGGTGTTGCCGGCGGTCGCCTCGACGACGAGGCCGCCGGGCTGGAGCTCGCCGCGCTTCTCCGCTTCAAGGATCATCTGCCGTCCGGCCCGGTCCTTCACCGACTGGCCGGGGTTCATGAACTCGGCCTTGCCGAGGATCGTGCAGCCGGTCTCCTCCGAGGCGCGGCGGAGCCGGATCAGCGGCGTGTTGCCGATCGCGGCGATGACGTCGTGGCGGATGGTCATGGGCTTGAGACGGAAGGTTCGATGGCGCGCAGGCTCCGCCGAAAGCGCGCCGATGGCAAGCGCGCCATGCGGCGGGCGCGCCAGGCGCATGTGACGGCCGGGCTGGACAGCCGCGCCCCGAGCCGCCACTTCTCCGCTCGACAGACGTTGATCCCGCTAAACCACCTCCGGAACCCGCATGACCGCTCCTCTTTTCACGCCCTTCGATCTCGGCCCGGTGCGGCTCTCGAA
>JAJKJG010000077.1 GCA_021154065.1 Methylobacterium sp. | reverse complement strand
GGATCACGCCGGTGAGCAACAACGTGTTGACCCGCGGCAGGAAGATCTGGCCCTGGTGCGATTCCGAGGTGAAGCGGATTTCGAGGCGCGGCAGGAGGCCGAGCTGGATGGCCTGGCGGGTGAGCGAGAACGCGCCGGTGATCACCGCTTGGCTCGCGATGATCGTGGCGGCCGTCGCGAGCAGCACGAAGGGGATGATGCCCCACTCCGGCACGAGCCGGAACAGCGGGTGCTCGATCGCCGCCGGATTGGAGAGCACCAGCGCGCCCTGGCCGAAATAGTTGATGACGAGGGCCGGAAAGACGAAGCCGAGCCAGGCGGTGCGGATCGGCCCGCGCCCGAAATGGCCGAGATCGGCATAGAGCGCCTCGGCGCCCGTGACCGAGAGGCAGATGGCGCCCAAGACCGCGAGCGACACGCCCGGATGGTGGACGAAGAACATCACCGCGTAGGCGGGGTTGATCGCCCACAGGACGCCGGGATCGTCGGCGATGTGCCAGGCGCCGGTGATCGCGAGGGTGACGAACCACAGCGCCATCACCGGCCCGAAGAAGGTCGCGACCTTGCCGGTGCCGCGGCTCTGGACCATGAACAGCCCGACGAGGACGGCGAGCGTGATCGGCACGACGTACTCGGTGAAGGCGGGGGTTGCGACCTTGATGCCCTCGACGGCCGAGAGCACCGAGATCGCCGGCGTGATCACCGCGTCGCCGTAGAACAGGCCGGCGCCGACGGCGCCGAGCAGCAGCACCTTGCGGCCGCGGCCCGGGCCGTGCCCGAGCGCGCGCTGGGCGAGCGCCACGAGCGTCAGCGTGCCGCCCTCGCCGTTGTTGTCGGCGCGCAGCAGGATGACGACGTACTTGATCGTCACGACGAGGATCAGCGACCACAGGATCAGCGACAGGATGCCGAGGATGATCTCGCGCGTCACCGGCCCGCCGGCGGTCGCGGCCGCGACCGATTCCTTCAGCGCATAGAGCGGGCTCGTGCCGATGTCGCCGTAGACGACGCCGACCGAGCCGAGCGCGAGCGTCCAGAAGCCGGTCTTGTGGTGGCCCTCGGCGGCCTCGCCTGGACGGCTCGCCTGCTGTTCCGGATAGGCCGTTCCGGCTGCCGGTGCGGCGGAGTCGGCGTGCCCTGGGACGACGGCTTCGGTCTGAGCCATGATGCTCTTTGCGTGACGCGCCCGGGATGTCTTCAGCGCCGGCCGGAGGAGAAACGGCGACGGCGGCGTTGCGATCCATCGAGCGCGGCGGCCGGGAGCCGGCGCCGCGGCTCTCTACCACAACGCGGCGAAGCTTGAAACGGACTTGGCGCCGAAGGTGGCGCCGAGATCCGGGAGTGAGCGCGCGCCTTTGTCCCCGCGGCCGTGGCGGCCCAGGGTGTTGATCGAGAGAGCATCCGCGGTCCCCCGAGGGGAGCGGGAGGCCTGGTCCGTGCTCGCGTCCGGGCGGGCGTGCACGGGAAGGATGAGGAAGGAAGGCGACCCGCCCTGGGGCGGAGCCGAACCAGACCTCCCGCGCGGCGCTCTTGGTCCCTGGCCTCGCGACTTCGGCACTTGTGGCGGCCGTCCGTCGCCGGCCGCCAACGCCTTAAGTGCGTTCGCACGGACCCGGCGTGACGCCGGGACGGGCGAGGCCGCCGCCAGGATGCCGGGGAACGCGCCCTCTTGCGCGAAGAACCCGGGAGGCGGGAGACCCTGGTCCGACCGTTGCGAAGGGTCGGCCCAGCACCGCGTCAACCGAGCGCCGCTTGCGCGACCCCCGGCCACCGTCTTAGGCGCCGCGAACCTCCTCGACGGGAGAGCCCGCGTCGCCCAAAGCCGATGCCGCCCCGCTCTCGAACGCCTCCGGAAGCGCCCCTCGCGGACGGGACGAGGGGAAGGTAGGATAGGTGCGAGGTCCTTGTCAAGGACTTTTTTCTGCTCGTCTTGGCTAATGCCGACGATGAAGATCAGCCGAGGACGAACCTCGGTATGGGTTGCATGCCACGGCCGCTGCCAGTTTTCTCGTCATATCGATCGGGCTGCCATGGCTAAGAAGCGGTACACCGGAATATGCTCGACACGCCCCCAAGTCGCATTCGGAGCTGAAACCGGGAAAGCCCGCCGACAAGCCCCGAGGTCCACAGCAGTTTTTGAGCATAGCCTTATTCGCGCATGGCTAAAACGCCGCTATTCCAGTTTACGCTGCGGCCCAATCGCCGCGTGAAGCGTATCTGGACGGAGTGTCCCGCGGCTGATCTCAAGAGGGCGTCGTCACAGGCTCTGTACGAAGGCAGCCCATACCATCGTCGGAGGCAGTCTGGTCAGCTAAGCGCAACGCGCGGTTATCCATTTGCCAGCAAATGCGATCCAAAATGGACGATTGCCGAGGCAACCAAAGCTCTTAGAGCTGGGATCGCCGCAGGCAGGGTGTCGGACGACTGGCGAAACGGATTCCCACGTCACGTGTGGTATAAGGATGTGACGGTGGTATATGAAGCAGTTCTCCACAACGAAGTAGCAGGTACCTATCACGCGTACCCGCTCAAGGAGGAGGAGTGGCCCCACGGGCTTTAGGCATGGACGCGTTCGAGATCGATACCCAGTGGATTGATGCGGATTCCGACGGCATTCGACCGGAGTTCGATCAAACCTATGGCAGTCTTGGCATTCGTCTCGATGGAAAGTGGGCGACCTCGTTTGCGACGCAGAGTGGCGTTCGCGGGGAGCGGCTGGAAGTACCGAGTTACTCAATCGCCGAATGGATGGCTGAGAATTGGTGGGCTTTGCTTTTCGAGCCCAAGAAGACAGACATTGCCGAGGCCGATCTAGGATTTCGCTCTCGGCATTGGGTTGGAACCGCGCGCGATGGATTCGTGCTCCCTGACCTTTGGATTTACCCGGTTGGCCGCAGAACCGTCCACATCACGGCTAAGTCAGCCTCATTCGTGCATGCGCGTACTGAGCTCCTGACGAGTTGTGAAGCTTACGGCTCGGTCAGCGATGTCACGCGTTCACTCGCGGCTTTCGTGTCCAAGACGATCAAACGACTCAAGGACAGGGGCTTGGAGAGTACGCGGCTCCAGGAGGTTTGGGCGGCGTTCAAGAAACTCGACGAAGATGAACGGCGCTTTTGTGAGCTGATGGGCGCGCTTGGCCTCTCGCCATATGAATCGCATTCCGACATTCAGGCGCAGCTTCTCGCGATCTCGGAAGGCACCTCTGAGCGTGTCGCGGCGGAGTTTTGCGAAGCCGCCGGTGAGGCCGATTTCTTGGAAGCTGCTGCCGATATGCAGCATGCCTTAAACGCTCTCAATAGTGAGCCCGAGATAGATCTTGCTCGGCTCTTCGGGATATCAATGCCGAGTCTGCCAGGACCGGCTTGGCAGCTGGGGCGGCAGATGGCGCGCCGGGTTCGAGAAAGTCTGGATATAGACGATACCGACCAGCACGGCGGACAGCATTTCTTTGACGTTTTTGGGATCGATCGGGTTGTTCGGGAGCCTGGTCTTCGTGAGATGGAAGAACCGGTTGTTCACGGGGCACTGCGGCGGGCGGATACGCGGGTGAGGATGAATCTTATCCGCAAGGACTCATCTTCGCGACGCTTTGATGCCGCGCGAAGCTGTTTTTTGGCTTGGGATCAAAGCGCAGATGGGGAGCGTCTCGTTACGCGCGCTCGCGTGCGGGATCAACAGGCGAGCCGGACTTTCGCGGCCGAGTTGTTAGCACCAGCGCGCTATATTAAATCGCGAGTAAAGAACAATTTGCTTTCTCCATACCACGCGGCGACCATTGCTGAAGAATTGGATGTCTCTCAAACCGTAGTGTTATGGCAAGCCAAAAACAACGGGATCGTCGTCGTCGGAGCGCACGGCGGAACGTGGACTTAGGCGCAGGCCTACTCGCATGGCGTGAGTGCTCCCGCGATCCAGTGACGGGCCGAGCTACTCCGCCGCGTCGCGCCCCGCCGCCCCGAACCGCCGCTCGATGTAGCCCTGCACGATCGCCTGGAAGTCCTGCACCAGCGTCGGGCCGCGCAGGGTCATCGCCTTCTTGCCGTCGATGAACACCGGGGCCGTCGGCTGCTCGCCGGTGCCGGGGAGGGAGATGCCGATGTCGGCGTGCTTCGATTCGCCGGGGCCGTTGACGATGCAGCCCATGACGGCGACGTTCAGCGCCTCGACGCCCGGATAGGTGCGCCGCCACGCCGGCATCGAGGCCGCGATCCACGCCTCGATGTCGCGGGCGAGCTCCTGGAACACGGTCGAGGTCGTGCGCCCGCAGCCGGGGCAGGCGGCGACGAGGGGCACGAAGCTGCGAAAGCCCATGGTCTGCAGGAGCTCCTGCGCCGCCTTGACCTCGAGCGTGCGGTCGCCGCCGGGCTCGGGCGTCAGCGAATAGCGGATGGTGTCGCCGATCCCCTCCTGGAGCAGGATGCCGATCGCCGCCGAGGAGGCGACGATGCCCTTCGAGCCCATGCCGGCCTCGGTCAGGCCGAGGTGGAGCGCGTAGTCCGAGCGCCGCGCGAGCTCGCGGTAGACGGCGATGAGATCCTGCACGGCCGAGACCTTCGCCGACAGGACGATGCGGTCGCGGGCAAGCCCGATCGCCTCGGCGCGCGCGGCGGAAAGCAGCGCCGACTGCACCATCGCCTCGCGGGTGACGGCGCGGGTGTCGAGCGGCGCGGCGCGGCGCGCGTTCTCGTCCATGAGGCGGGTCAGGAGCTCCTGGTCGAGCGAGCCCCAGTTGGCGCCGATGCGCACCGCCTTGCCGTGGCGGATGGCGAGCTCGACGATCGCCCCGAACTGCCGGTCCTTCTTGTCCTTGAAGCCGACATTGCCGGGGTTGATGCGGTATTTCGCCAGCGCCGCGGCGCAGGCCGGGTGATCGGCCAAGAGCTTGTGGCCGATGTAGTGGAAGTCGCCGACGAGCGGCACGTCGACGCCCGCCCGGTCGAGCCGCTCGCGGATCACCGGCACCGCCGCCGCCGCCGCGTCGCGGTCGACGGTGATGCGCACGATCTCGGAGCCGGCGCGGGCAAGTGCCGCCACCTGCGCGACCGTCGCGTCGACGTCGGCCGTATCGGTGTTCGTCATCGACTGGACGACGATCGGCGCGCCGCCGCCGACGACGACCGATCCGACCCGCACCGCGACGCTTGGCTGGCGCGGCGCGGGCGCTGCCGCCTGCGGCAGGCAGGACAGCGCGCTCACGCCCCGGCCTCCGCCGGCGCCGGCGCGCGGCAATGCGCGCAGCGGCCGGAGATCTCGAGCACCTGCAGATGCGGCTCGAAGCGCTCGGCCTCGAGGAGGCCGGACAGCGCCCGCCCGAGCGGCGCCGAGGACATCTCGTCGACGCCGCCGCAGCCCTCGCAGATCAGGAACGCGACGAGGTCCTGCGGCGCGTGCTGGTGCGGGCAGGCGACAAACGCGTTGCGGCTCGCGAGCCGATGCACCAGTCCCTCGGCCATGAGGAACTCGAGCGCCCGGTAGATGGTGATCGGCGCGAGCCTGCGGCGCCCCTGCCCGGCGAGCGCGTCGGCGATGTCGTAGGCGCCGAGCGGGCGGTGCGTCGAATAGAGCACGCCGAGCACGTCGCGGCGGATCGGCGTCAGCCGCGCGCCGCGGCTCAGGCAGGCAGCCTCCGCCGCGGCGAGCGCGTCCGGGGCGCCGGCCGAGCGGTGCGCCGCATGGGCGCAGCCGTCGTCGCCCTCGCCGTGCCTGTCCTTGAGGAGGTTCATGACCGACGAGATAGCACTTGCCTGCCCGGCGCCCAACCCGGTGCGGCGTCACGGACCCGAGACGCGGGTAGTGGGGTCTTTTGAAATTCAAAAGACCCCACTACCGAGACGCGCGGGACGGTGACTTTTGCGCTGCAGCATCGTAGGACCGGCCGCTTCGAGGGAGGCTTCCATGATCCTGCAAGGCAAGAGCGCGCTCGTCACCGGCTCGACGAGCGGCATCGGGCTCGCGATCGCGCGCGCCTTCGCCAAGGAGGGCGCGAACGTCACCCTCAACGGCTTCGGCAAGCCGGACGAGATCGAGACGGCAAGGGCCGGGATCGAGCGCGAGTTTAACGTCAAGGCGGCCTATTCGGCGGCCGACATGTCGAAGCCGAATGAGATCGCCGCCATGATCGGCGAGGCGCAGGCGCGCTTCGGCGCGCTCGACGTGCTCGTCAACAACGCCGGCATCCAGCACGTCGCCCCGGTCGAGGAGTTCCCGCCCGAGAAGTGGGACCAGATCATCGCCATCAACCTCTCGGCCGCCTTCCACGCCATCCGCGCCGCCGTGCCGGGCATGAAGGCGAAGAAATGGGGCCGCATCATCAACACGGCCTCGGCCCATTCGCTCGTCGCCTCGCCGTTCAAGTCGGCCTACATCTCGGCAAAGCACGGCCTCGCCGGGCTGACGAAGACGGTCGCGCTCGAGCTCGCGACCTTCGGCGCGACCTGCAACTGCATCAGCCCGGGCTACGTCTGGACGCCGCTCGTCGAGCAGCAGATCCCGGACCAGATGAAGGCCCGCAACATGACCAAGGAGCAGGTCATGAACGACGTCCTGCTCGTCGCCCAGCCGACGAAGCAGTTCGTCACCGTCGAGCAGGTCGCGGCGCTTGCCGTCTTCCTGTGCTCGGACGCAGCAAGCCAGATCACCGGCGCCAACCTCTCGATCGACGGCGGCTGGACCGCGGCGTGAAGCGCCGGCGGATATCGACCGTCGCCGAAGCGCCACACCCGCGGCAAACTTCGCAGCGCCGGTTGCGCCTCGCCGGCAAACCTGCATTCGCTGCCGCGTCGAATCGGAACGGGACGAAGATGCGCATCGGGCTGACGTTCACGCTGTGCTCGGCGCTCGCGCTCGGCGCCTGCCAGTCGTCGCGCTTCGGCGACGGCCCGGGGCCGCTGGCGAGCGCCCGGCCGGGCTACAACGCGCCAGCCCCGGGGCCGGTCGTCGAGCCGGGCCTTGCGGCGCCATCGGGCGCCGTCACCTCCGAGCCGCTGCCGCCGCTGCCCGGCTCCGGGCCGACGGTCGCCGACGTTCCGGCGATGCCGGCGCCGGCCCCGGTCGAGCCGCTGCCGCCGGCAACCGCGCAGCTGCCGCAGATGGCCTCGATCGCGCCGAGCCGGTCGTCGGTGGTCGGAAGCTGGAACGCCCGCGAGGCGTCGGGCAGCTGCCGGGTGCAGCTCTCGAGCGCGCCCGCCCTCGACCTCTACCGCGCCTCCGCCTCCGGCTGCGCCAACCGCGATCTTGCCCGCGTCAGCGCCTGGGACTTCCGCGACGGCGAGGTCTATCTCTACCAGCCGGGCGGCGCGGTCGCTGCCCGGCTGCGCCCGGCGGCCGGCAGCCTCGACGGCGTGCTGGCGAAATCCGGCGCGCCGCTGTCGCTCAGCCGGTAGACCAGAGCCCGCTCGTCTAGCGCGGGATCCGCTCGGACTGGATCGAGCGAGGCTCCGGGCTCGCCGACGCATTCCTCCTCCCCCTTGTGGGGAGGACCGACTCGGCCGAAGGCCGAGCGAGAAGGGGGTCGCCGGGCATCGAGCACCCGACCGACGAGGGACTCAAAGTCTGTCAGCCGCAGGGGCTTGGGCTTCGCGGATTGCGTCGGCCTTGCCCCTGCGGCTGATGCATGGCGGGCCGGCTTCGACCGGGAGC
This sequence comes from Methylobacterium sp., assembly GCA_021154065.1. The sequence continues at coordinate 64 of JAJKJG010000077.1, read as the reverse complement.
CCTATGCCCGGCGACCCCCCTCCTCGCTCGGCCTTCGGCCGAGTCGGTCCTCCCCCACAAGGGG
>JAJKJG010000076.1 GCA_021154065.1 Methylobacterium sp. | reverse complement strand
GGTCAGCGTCGCGAGCGCTCCCTTCGACATGCTGTAGGGCGTGAGGAAGGGCTGGCCGCCATGGGCCGACATCGACAGGATGTTGACCATCGCGCCCTCGACGCGCTCGCGCCGCATGAGCTTTGCCGCCTCCTGCATGAGGAAGAACGGCGCCCGCAGGTTCACCGCCACCATGCGGTCGAAGAGCTCCGGCGAGGTGTCGAAGATCGTGCCGCGGTCGGTGATGCCGGCGGCGTTGACGAGGGCGTCGACGCGGCCGAAGGCGCGCTCCGCCGCCGCGACGACGGCGCGGGCGTCGTCGACCGCGCCAAGATCGGCGCGCACGAATACGGTGCGGCAGCCTTGGCCGGTAAGGTCGGCGGCGACAGCCTCGCCCTTGTGGCTCTGGCGGCCGCAGATCACGAGGCCCGCCGCGCCGCGCGCCGCGAACAGCCGCGCGATCGCCTCGCCCAAGCCTTGCGTGCCGCCGGTGACGACGGCGACCTTGCCGCCGAGCTGGCGGGTCGGTACATCGCTCATGAGGGCTTGGACCGGGGTCTGGGCACGCGCGCCGATGAAATTATAATTCCACCTGCCGGTCAACCTGGATCAAACGTTCTCTCGACCCCTCCGCCCGGCATCCGGTTGGATTGTGGGAATACGGCATTGGAATTGGGGAAATACGAGCGGGGAAAATGCTGCGGATTGGGCTTCTCGGCGCCGGGCGGATCGGGCGCATCCACGGCGCCAACAGCGCGGCGCATCCGCGGGCCAGGCTCGCGGCGATCGCGGACGCGAGCCCGCCGGCGGCCGAGGCCCTTGCGGCGGCGACCGGCTCGCATGTCCGCGACCTCGACTCGATCATCGAGGACCGCGACATCGACGCTGTCGTGATCTGCACCCCGACCGACCTTCATGTCGGGCTGATCGAGCGTGCCGCGCGGGCCGGCAAGGCGGTCTTCTGCGAGAAGCCGGTCGATCTCGACGCGGGCCGGATTCGCAAATGTCTGGAAGTGGTTGCGGCGAGCGGCGCAACCCTCATGATCGGCTTCAACCGCCGCTTCGACCCAAGCTTTGCGGCGCTTGCCCGGCGTCTGCGCGCCGGCGAGCTTGGCGCCGTCGAGATCGTCACGATCCTCTCCCGCGACCCCGCCCCGCCGCCAGCGGAGCACGCCGCCTGGTCGGGCGGGCTGTTTCGCGACATGATGATCCATGACCTTGATATGGCTCGCTTTCTGCTCGGCGAGGAGCCGGTCGAGGTGCACGCGGTCGGCGCCTGCCTCATCGACCCGGCGATCGGCGCCGCCGACGACGTCGACACGGCCGCCGTGCTGCTCAAGACCGCGTCCGGCAGGATCGCCCAGATCTCGAACTCGCGCCGCGCCGCATACGGCTACGACCAGCGCATCGAAGTCCATGGTTCGACAGGGCTTTTGAGCGCCGGCAACCGGCAGGCGACGACCGTCACGCTCGCCGATTCGGCGGGCTACCGCACGGACCCGGCGCTGCCCTTCTTCCTCGAGCGCTACGCCGAGGCCTATCGGGCCGAGCTGGACGCGTTCGTTGCCGCAGCGCTCGGCGAGGCGCCGGCTTCGCCCTCGGGGGAGGACGGCCTGCGGGCGCAGATTCTGGCCGACGCCGCGACCGAGGCGGCGCGCTCCGGCAGGCCGGTGCGCGTCGGGTAACCTCCTGCGAAATCAACGCTCGCCGCGCCGTTCCGCAACCGCCACCGCAAGGGTCATGGCGACGCAGAAGGTCGCCGCGAGCGAGCGGAAGCCGCCGACATCGGCCTCGACGATCTCGATCCGCGCGGTCGCCGCCGGCGCCAGCGGCGAGAACGCCGAGTCGGTGATGGCAACGACCGGAAACCCCTTCGCTGAGAAGGCGTTGGCGAGCTCGATCGTCGCCGGCGTATAGGGCGTGAAGCTCACCGCGATGAGCGCGTCGCCGTCGCGCGCGGCGCCGATCTGCTCGCCGGCAAGCGCCCCGACATGGTCGACGAGGTTCGCCGAAACCTGAAGCTTGCCAAGGGCATAGGCCAAATAGGAGGCGACCGGGAAGGCGCGCCTCAGGCCGAGAAGATGGATCGTCGCGGCGCCGGCCAGGACCGAGACCGCGCGCTCCAGATCCTCTGGGACCACGGTGTCGTCGAGCTTGGCGAGCGAGAGCGCCGACGAGGCGCTGAAGCGCTTAAGCAGCCCGGCCGGGCCGTCCGGGGCCTCGGTCCGGAGCTTTGCCAGGCGCTCGCCGTAAGGCGGCCAGCGCTCGCGCAGGCGATGCCGGAAGACCTCTTGCAGCTCCGAAAAGCCGTTATAGCCCAGCGCCTTGGCGAACCGGATCAATGCCGAGGGCTGAATCTCGGCGGCTTCGGCGACCGAGGCGACGGTGCCGAAGGCGATCTCGTCCGGATGAGCAAGCGCATATTCGGCGGCGCGCACGAGCCGCGACGGCAGACCGTCGCGGCGATCGAGCAGAAGCTCGCGGAAGCGCTCGAAATCCCGCGGCGGCGCCTTCCAATCCGCCCCGTCCTCTCGCGCCCTATCCGCCGGCATGACCCGGGTTCCAAGGCCCGATTCTCCGGTGTTCCCGCCCATATTCTCCCGATACCGCGCCGCCGGCGCAGGCCCCCAATCGGCCCCCGGCCGCCCGGAGTCGGCCGTCCGCTCTGCCGGACGGCGCGTCCGCTCTTTCGGTCCGGTGCAACGCGCGTTTCACCCGTTTCACCTCATTGCACCGGCCTCGTTGCGGGCCACCGGCCGCGCCCCGCCGCCACTGCGCCAGCAATTGACAGCGCGCGTCCGACAATGGAATGAACGTTCCAAAACCGCAAGCGCCGGACACTTTGTTCCGGCACGTCCGTGTGGAGCGTGGCGTGGCCTCAAGCATGGATCTCGAGCACCGGCTTCTCGCCGCCTCGGCGATTGCGCGCGAGGCCGGCGCGCTCGCCCGCCGGCGCTTCCACGACCGTCCTTCGGCGCTCGCCATCGCCTTCAAGGGCCCGCAGGACTACGTGCTTGCAAGCGACGCCGAGGTCGAGGCGCTGATCCGGCTGCGCCTGCACGAGGCGTTCCCCGAGGACGCCTTCTTCGGCGAGGAGGAGGGCGGCGCGTTGGGCCAATCCGGCCAGGGCGCCTGGGTCGTCGACCCGATCGACGGCACCGCGAACTTCGCCCGCGGCATCCCGCATTACTGCGTCTCGCTTGGCTTTGTCCGCGCCGGCGAGGCGCTGATCGGCGTCATCTACGACCCCGCCCACAACCAGCTCTACGCCGCGGCGCGCGGACGCGGCGCGACGCTCGACGGCGAGATCATCCGGGTCAGCGGCCTTGGCGACATCGCCCAGGCGACGATCGAGGCCGGCTGGTCGACCCGCGTTCCGCTCGAGGCTTACGTCGGCGTCGTCGCGCGCCTGAAGCAGGCCGGCGCCGCCGTCCGCCGCGGCGGCTCCGGCGCCCTCGCGCTCGCCTACGTCGCCGCCGGGCGCATGGAAGCCTATGTCGAGCTCCACATGAACGCCTGGGACGCGCTGGCGGGCTTGGTGCTGGTGCGCGAGGCCGGCGGCTGGGTGAACGATTATCTGGCGGGGGAGGGGCTGACGAAGGGGAACGCGATTCTGGCGTGCACGCCGGAGCTGGCCGAGGTGCTCGGCGAGCTGACGGGGGTGTGCTGAGGCGATGCGCCGCGATGGACGGGGAGGGGGCGGAGCGGCCACTTCGGCGCGCCGCTTACCAGCGCGCGACCGCCCAGGCGAAGCAGACGAGGCCGAGGCTGGTCGCGAGCATCAGCATGTCGAGCGCGCGCATCGGGCGAACTCGCGGAGCGCGGGCCGCGCCGCGCGCTAAGCCGCGCTCGATAGGAACGCCTCGAGCTCGTCCTCGAGCGCGAGCTTTGCCGACGGGTCCTGCGTCCGCTCGAGCGCGCGCGCCAGGAGCTCGCGCAGCTGCGCGACGCTGAGGAGCACCAGCCGGTCGCGGCCGTTGCGGGTGATCACGACGGGCTCGTGCAGCGCCACGTCCGAATGCACGCTGAAATGCCGCACCAACTCTGCGCTCGAAATACGCCGCATCGACCTGCCCACCCTCCGACCGTCCCGCCGCACATTTGAGGGCGCAATGGTTCACCCGATCTTGTCGAACGGGGGTCATTCCGGGGTGATTTCGAGGCCAAAGCGTGGCCGTGCCGGAGGCCTCCCCGCCGGTGGCGCGCTAGGCGGCGCTGGCGAGCGCGCCGGCGCGGATCGAATCGCCGAAGGCCGCGACGAGCCTGATCTCGAGCTTGCCGCCCATCCCGGCGAGGATCGCGAGCGCGTCCTCGCCCGGGAGCGGCGGCTTGTAGGCGCGGCGCTCGGTCAGGGCGGCGTAGATGTCGCAGATCGTCAAGAGCCGGACGAGGTCGCCGATCTCGGGGCCGCGCAGGCCGTCGGGATACCCCGAGCCGTCGAGCATCTCGTGATGGTGGCGCACCGCGTCGAGCGTCACCGGATCGCATTCACCGCCGTCGCGGAGGAGCTCGAAGCCGGCGGCCGGATGGGTGCGCATGATCGCCTGCTCGGCATCGTCGAGCCGCCCAGGCTTGTTGAGGATGGCGTAGGGGATCCGGGCCTTGCCGACGTCGTGGACGAGCGCGGCGCGCGTCAGGCGGCGCTGATCGGGGCGCGAGAAGCCGAGATGCTGGGCGAAGTTCGCGGCGAGGCCGGCGACGAGGAGACAGTGCTGGTAGGTGCCGTCGTCGTAGGCCCATACAGTGTCGAGCCAGCGGCTGAGGCCGCCCGCCGCCATGGCGTCGAGAACCGGATCGAGGCCGCGCTCGACGAGCGCCATGCTTGGCGCAACCCCGTCCTGCGCGGCGCGGAAGAGCCCGCCGAGAATGTCCCCGGTCCGTGCCGCCGAGACCTGGATCAGGCGGTCGGGAACCGACTGCTCCGGGCTCAGGATCTTGACGAGCGCGTGCGTCACGGTTTCGGGCGCGGCATCGGCCGGCATGCAGGCGTCGGCGCCAAGCGCCTTTGCCTGGAGCACCGCCTCGCGGGTGACCTGCCGCAGCAGGCACAACAGCGGCAGCGCCGCGCCGGCGTAGCGGAGCTGAAGCCGGCGCAGGCAATTCACCGATTGCGCACGCCCGAGCGTGAGGTCGGCGACGACGGCGGCAAGCGGCCCCTGTCGGCTCCAATCCTCCTCCGGCCCGACGACCGTGATATCGGCCACCGCGTGCAGGGCATCGCTGAGGGCGACATTCGGGTTCGGGCGGTCCGTGACGAGCACCACGGTCTGGGCGGCGGAGCCGCCGGCGTGAGGCGGCATGGCAAGGCCTTGCATCGCGGTTGCTCGACCGTCTCGAAGTATTCCGGAGCCTTGCCGCCCAACGCGCCGCACCAAACGAGGGCAGCCTAGATTGGATGTCTTAAGCCGTACTTACTTCGCCGGCTCTCGAGGAAGTCCGCTGCGGAAGGCGAGCCCTCGTTCTTGGCTTTCGCCATCCCCGGTTATCGTGAGGTGCCCCGGGAACCGGACCTTGACCGTTCTGGTTATGGTGTGGAAACGGCTTGCCGGCGGCGCAGGCTTGGTCCGCCGTCTCTTCCAATTCTCCGAAGGCCATGAACGACGCTCATCCCGCCGTGCTGAAGAGCCCGCCCCGCGCCTCAACGGGCATCATCGGCCTCGACGACGTGCTGCGCGGCGGCTTGCTCGCCAATCGCGTCTATCTCGTCGAGGGCGCGCCCGGCGCCGGCAAGACCACGCTGGCGCTGCAGTTTCTGCTCGAGGGCCGCCACCTCGGCGAGGCCGGGCTCTACGTCACGCTCTCCGAGTCCGAGGAGGAGCTGCGCGCCGTCGCCACGAGCCATCACTGGTCGCTCGACGGTATCGACCTGTTCGAGTTCGCCTCGGCCGAGAGGGCCCTATCGCTCGACCAGGAGCAGACGCTGCTCCATCCCTGGGAGGTCGAGCTTGGCGAGACCATGAAGGCGATCCTCGACAAGGTGAAGGTGGTGCAGCCGAAGCGCGTCGTCTTCGATAGCCTGTCCGAGATGCGGCTTCTCGCCCAGGACCCGCTGCGCTACCGGCGCCAGATTCTCGCCCTCAAGCAATACTTCACGGGCCAGGACTGCACGGTGCTGCTGCTCGATGACCTCACCGGCGGCCCTACCGATCTGCAGCTGCACAGCATCTGCCACGGCGTCATCGCGCTCGAGCGCCTGACGATGGAGTTCGGCGCCGCGCGGCGGCGCATCGAGGTGCAAAAGATGCGCGGCTCGGCCTTCCTCGAAGGCTGGCACGATTACGTCATCCGCCCGGGCGGACTCGACGTCTTCCCGCGGCTCGTCGCCGCCCACCATCACCGCGATTTCCTGACCGAGCAGATCGAGAGCGGCGTGCCCGAGCTCGACGCGCTCCTCGATGGCGGCCCGCTGCGGGGCACGAGCACGCTCGTCCTCGGGCCGGCCGGCATCGGCAAGACCTCGATCGCGCTGCAATACATGCTGGCCGCCGCCCACCGCGGCGAGCGCAGCGCGATCTATGAGTTCGACGAGCGCGCCGGGACGCTGATCACGCGCTCGAAGAAGCTCGGCATCGACATCGAGCCGCAGATCCGGGCCGGCCTCGTGTCGCTGCGCCAGCTCGATCCGGCCGAGCTCGCGCCGGGCGAGTTCGCCTGGATCGTGCGCCAGGACGTGGAACGGGTCGGCGCCCGGGTGATCGTCATCGACAGCCTGACCGGGTACATGGCGGCGATGCCCGAGGAGAAGCAGCTGCTGCTGCAGGTGCACGAGCTCCTGTCCTACCTCAGCCAAGTTGGCGTCGCGACGTTCCTGATCAGTCCCCAGCTCGGCCTCGTCGGCAACATGCAATCGACGCTCAACATCAGCTATATCGCCGACGCGGTGCTGCTGCTGCGGTTCTTCGAGTCCGGAGGGCGCATCCGCAAGGCGGTGTCGGTGATCAAGAACCGCGGCGGCGCGCACGAGGACACGATCCGCGAGTTCACGATGGGCGCGAGCGGCATCAAGGTCGGCGCGCCGCTCACGGACTTCGAGGGCGTGCTGACCGGCGTGCCGCGCTATGTCGGCGGGGCAGGAGGCCTCATGCGCGGCCAAGCGGCGGAGCCCCAGACGTGAGGGGCAAGACTGACGCCGGTCCGGTCATCATCCTGGCCCCGACCGGCCGCGACGCGGAGAGCGCCTGCCGGCTCCTGAAGGGAGCCCAGATCGATTGCCGGATCTGCCCGGACTACGAAGCCTTTGCGGCATCGATCGGCGATGGCATCGGGGCCGCGCTCGTCGAGGAGGAGGCGCTCTCGCGGCAGGATCTCGCCAGCCTCAAGCGGCATCTCGACCAGCGCCCGCCCTGGTCCGACCCGCCCTTCGTCGTCCTGACCCGCGAGGCGAACGCGCTGCGCAAGGGCCTGCCGCACCTGCATTTGAGCGAGGTGCTCGGCAACGTGATGTTCCTCGAGCGCCCGCTGCACGGCCTGACGCTCGTCAGCGCGGTGCAATCGGCGTTGCGGGCGCGCCGCCGCCAGCTTCAGGTCCGCGATTACCTCATCCAGCAGGAGCGCGCCGCGGCCGCGCTCGCGGAAGGCGAGGCGAGGCTGCGCATTGCCATGGAGGCGGGCGATTTCGGTGCCTGGGAATACGCCGTCGATACCGGCGAGCTCACCGCGTCGGAGACCTTCAAGGCGAATTTCGGCCGGGCGCCCGACGAAGCGTTTTCCTACGCGGATCTCGTCGCCACGCTGCACCCCGACGAGCGCGAGCGCCAGGCGGCGGGGCTCCGCCGGTCGATCGCCGAGCGCGCGAGCTTCGACAGCGAGTATCGGGTGGTCTGGCCCGACGGCAGCCTGCACTGCGTGCAGATCCGCGGACGGGCTATCGATCGGGACGATGGTTCGCTGCGTCTCGTCGGCGTCTCGCAGGACGTCACTGAGCGCAAGACCGCAGAGGAGCGCCGCGAGCTACTCCTCAACGAGCTCAATCATCGGGTCAAGAACACGTTGGCGACGGTGCAATCGATCGCCGCGCAGACGGCGCGCGGCGCCGGCTCGATCGAGGAGTTCAGCGAGGCCTTCGAGGCGCGCCTCCTCGCCATCTCCAAGACCCACAATCTGCTCACAGAAAGCGAGTGGCAGGGCGCCGAGCTGCACGAGATCCTCGCCAACGAAGCCGCCGCCTACCGCAACGGCGACGGTGCCGCGCGGGTGCGTCTCGACGGCGAGCCGGTCATGCTGCCGGCAAAGACCGCGCTCGTCGCCGGCATGGTCTTCCACGAGATGCTGACCAACGCGGCGAAATACGGCGCGCTGTCGAAACCCGCCGGCCGGGTCGAGGTCGGCTGGCGCGTTGATCGCCGCATCAACGGCGGCGAGGTGCGCCTCAACTGGATCGAGCGCGGCGGCCCGCCGGTCGAGCCGCGCAAGAGCAAGGGCTTCGGCTCGCGCCTGATCGAGCGCGGCCTCGAGCAGGAGGCCGGTGGCTCGGTCGATTTCGACTTCGCCCCAGCAGGACTGCGTTGCGAGATACGCATCCCGCTCGGCGGCGCGCATTGAGGCGGCGCACGTGCTCTTGGCGCCCTCGATTAACCGACGATCTTTACTATTCTTGCCGTGGAACGCCGCCCTTCAGCAACGGCGGGCGAGTTTTCACCATACGCCGAGTTTAGCCGTGCGACTCTCTTGTATCATTCAAATTTTATGCGATTTTGAGATACCTAACAGGTCGTAAAAGCGTGAGTGGCGTTTCAAAGCGCTGACGTTCGTCAAGACCCCAGATCAGCCGCATGCCTTATCGCCGCCTTCGGGCGACGCAGGACGCGTGCGCCGGATCGAAGGGCGGCTCCCCGAGGAGGTGAACTTGAGTCTCGAAACGACAGCCGCAACATCCGGCG
>JAJKJG010000075.1 GCA_021154065.1 Methylobacterium sp. | reverse complement strand
GAGAAGCGCCCGTCGGTGATGAGCGCGACCTTGTCGCCCATGCCCTGGCCGTAGAGCGCCGAGGTCGTGGACAGCATCTCGCGCATGCCGGGGCCGCCCTTGGGGCCCTCGTAGCGGATGACGAGCACCTCGCCTTCCTTGTAGGTGCGGTTGCGGACGGCCTCGAAGCAGGCCTCCTCGCCGTCGAAGCAGCGCGCCGGGCCGCGGAAGGTTTGCTTGTCGTGCGGCATGCCGGCGACCTTCACGATCGCGCCCTCGGGGGCGAGATTGCCTTTCAGGCCGACGACCCCGCCGGTCGGCGTGATAGGGTCGTCCGCCGGGCGCACCACATCCTGGTCGGCGTTCCACTGCACGCAGGCCAGGTTCTCGGCCATGGTGCGGCGCGTCACGGTCAGGCAGTCGCCATGCAGATAGCCGTGGTCGAGCAGCGTCTTCATCATCAGGGGAATGCCGCCGGCCTCGAACAGGTCCTTGGCGACATAGCGCCCGCCGGGCTTCAGGTCGGCGACGTAGGGCGTGCGCTTGAAGATTTCGGCGACGTCGAACAGGTCGAAGTTGATTCCGCACTCGTGCGCGATGGCCGGCAGATGCAGCGCCGCGTTGGTGGAGCCGCCGGAGGCCGCCACCACCGTCGCGGCGTTTTCGAGCGCCTTGCGAGTGACGATGTCGCGCGGGCGGATCTGCCGCGTGATCAATTCCACGATCATCTCGCCCGCCGTGGCGCAGAAGCGGTCGCGCAGATCATAAGGGGCAGGCGCGCCGGCGGAGTACGGCAGGGCGAGGCCGATCGCCTCCGACACCGTCGCCATCGTGTTGGCGGTGAACTGCGCGCCGCAGGCGCCCGCCGACGGACAGGCGACTTGCTCAAGCTCTTCAAGGTCCTCGTCGGAGATCGCGCCGACCGAGTATTTTCCGACCGCCTCGAACACGTCCTGGACGGTGACGGGCTTGCCCTTGAAGGTGCCGGGCAGGATCGAGCCGCCGTAGATGAAGATCGACGGCACGTTGAGGCGGCACATGGCCATCATCATGCCGGGCAGGGACTTGTCGCAGCCCGCCAGGCCGACGAGCGCGTCGTAGGCGTGACCGCGCATCGTCAACTCGACCGAGTCGGCGATCACCTCGCGCGACGGCAGCGACGACTTCATGCCCTGGTGGCCCATGGCGATGCCGTCCGTCACCGTGATGGTGCAGAATTCGCGCGGGGTGCCCCCCGCCGCCGCGACGCCTTTCTTGACGGCCTGAGCCTGCCGCATCAGCGCGATGTTGCACGGCGCGGCCTCGTTCCAGCAGGTCGCGACGCCGACGAAAGGCTGGTGGATCTGGTCCGTGGTCAGCCCCATGGCGTAGTAGTAGGAGCGGTGCGGAGCGCGCTCGGGCCCCTCCGTCACATGGCGGCTGGGAAGTTTCGACTTGTCGATCAGACGCGCATCCATGACTTTTTCATCCGCTTTTCCGGCGTGGCTCGCCGGGGTTCAGCACGGAACCGTCGTGACCGGCAACACGCCCGCTTGACGAGGCGAGAGCCGCCGAGATCCGTGGCAGGGCTCTGAAGCCAGCCCCGCGCCCCTCTGGATCACCACTCGTAAAGCCTTGAATCGTAAGCTTTTCTGCACGATTCGAGACCTGATCCTGGTTTATGGCGGGATCGCGGCGGAGGTTGGATCGGCACGGGGCATTATTGGGGATGATTCACGTATGTTGCTTTGCAGCAACGGTAGCCGCCCGTTCCGCACACCGGAGCTCTCAGCGAGCCGGTTCTGTTCGGGTCCCGGCCTCCTCCTGCTCGTCACGGCTCAGACGAGCGGCTTGAGCGCTCAGCCGCGCGCCCGGCACGTAGTGGCCGGGGGGCAGGGCTCGTCGGCCCCCCGCGTTCGCCTGGGATGTCCCCAGGCCGGCAACCGCCCGAGTCGCCCATCACCGGATGAGCGCCGCGGGACCGCCTCCCTCCGCCTCGAACCCGGTGTGCACGCCCCTCGGTGAAGGAGAGCGCACGCCACCTGGCTGAATAATCCTAAGGTGTCAAGAATTCTTTGCTGCGCGCGCATGACGAGCTTGTCAGGCGCTCTCCACCGGACAGTTGTGGGCTCCTCCCGCCATCTCAACTCTATAGCGCGGCGCCTCTCGGTTCGAGATCGCCGGAACAAGCCCGTGACGACAAAGAGGGGTGTTTTTGGGCGCCGGATCCATCCGGTGATGACGCCGTGAGGCGCCGTCTTACGTGAAGATTGAAGACAACGGCGTAATCCGCCCCGGCTCGACGAAGAAAAGATCGGCCCGGCCCCCAAGTTCGGCAAAAAGCGCCGGGTCGGCGCCCGTCATCCAGACTTGACCCTCCAGAGCTTCGAGCGCCGCGAACAGGCCGCTGCGGCGGCGCGGGTCGAGGTGGGCGGCGACCTCGTCAAGGAGGACGAGGGGGCTGAGGCCGCTCATCGCGCCCACAAGCCGGGCGTGGACGAGGACAAGGCCGACGAGGAGCGCCTTCTGTTCGCCAGTCGAGGCGGTCTCGGCGGGAATGTTCTTGGGGCCGTGCCGCACAACAAGGTCCGAGGCCTGCGGGCCGACGAGGGTGCGGCCCGCCGCGCGATCGCGCTCGCGATTTTCGTGCAGGATGGCGCGGTAACGGTCCTCCGCATCGACGGCGGGGAGCCCCGCCACGAGCTCGTCGATGTCGCCCGAGAGGCTTAAGCTGGCGTAGGGAAAGGGCGAGTCCTCATCGCGGGTCGCCAAGATGAGGGCGGAGAGGCGCTCGACGGTCTCGCGGCGGGCGGCCGCGACCGCGACCGCGACCTCCGCGGCCTCGTGCTCGATGGCGTCGAGCCAGAGCATGTCGCCGGGCGCTTCGTCGAGGACGCGGTTGCGCGAGCGGAGCGCGCGCTCCAGCGCGCTGACGCGTGCGCCGTGTTCGGAATCGACGGCGAGCACCAGCCGGTCAAGAAACCGCCGCCGATCGCCAGCCGGGCCGCGAAAGAGCGCATCGAGGTCGGGGGTGAGCCAGACGACCCGCAGGTGCTCCGCGAAGGCGGCGGGCGAGGGGGCAGGCAGCGCATCGATGCGGCACAGGCGGCCGGGGCGGCCGTCCGAGGCTGTGGGCTCGTAGCCGGTGCCGAGGCGATGCTCGCCATAGGCGCTCTCCAGCGTCAGGGACACCGCAAAGGACCCCGGCCCGTCCGCGCGCGCCATAACGGCCAGCTCCGCCCGACGCAGACCGCGCCCCGGCGTGAACAGGGACAGCGCCTCCAGCAGATTGGTTTTCCCTGCCCCGTTCTCGCCGACCAGCGCCACAAGGCGCTGCGAGACGGGAAGGTCGAGCGCCGGGTAGGTGCGGAAATCCTGCAGGATGAGGCGGGTGACGAGAGGGCTCACACCCGCATCGGCATCAGCACGTAGAGCGCCGGCGCGCCTTCGCGATCCTGGATCACGGTCGGCGAGCCCGGGTCGGCGAGCCGGAACACCGCCGTGTCGCCTTCAAGCTGGGCCGCGATGTCGAGGAGGTAACGGGCGTTGAAGCCGATATCGAGCGCTGCCGCATCGTAGTCGGCGTCCAGTTCCTCGGTGGCGTTGCCCGAGTCGGGGTTGTTGACGGTGAGCGTCAGGCGGCCGTCGCCGAGCGCGAGCTTGACCGCGCGGCCGCGCTCGGAGGAAATGGTCGAGACGCGATCGACCGCCTTGAAGAAATCCTCGCGCTCGACCGTCAGGCGCTTGTCGTTGCCGGTCGGGATGACACGCTGGTAGTCCGGGAACGTCCCATCGATGAGCTTCGAGGTCAGCACGACCCCCCGCGCCGAGGCGTCGCTTGCGGCCGTTCCATTGAAGGTCAGGCGGATCTTGGCGGGCGACAGCTCCACGTCGATGCTGGCTTCGCCATCCTCAACGAGCTTTTGGATTTCGGCGACGGCTTTGCGGGGCACGATCACGCCGGGCATGCCCTCGGCCCCCTGCGGGGCCGACATCTCGATGCGGGCGAGCCGGTGGCCGTCAGTGGCGACGGCCCGCAGCATCGTGCCGCCGCCCGCTCCGACCTCGACCGTATGCAGGAATATGCCGTTCAGGTAATAGCGTGTCTCCTCGGTCGAGATCGCGAACTGGGTTTTGTCGATCAGGCGCTTGAGGTCGGCGGCCGGCAGTTGGAAGCGGCAGGGCAGGTCGCCGGCGGCGAGATCGGGAAAATCGCTTTCGGGAAGGGTCTGCAGCGTGAAGCGCGAGCGGCCCGAACGGATTTGCATCGGGCCCGACTCGCTCGCCATCTCCAGGGCGACCTGGGCGCCCTCGGGCAGCTTGCGGATGACGTCGTAGAACACATGCGCCGGCATCGTGGTCGCGCCGGGGCGCGACACGTCGGCCGGGATGGTTTCCGTCACCTCCATGTCGAGATCGGTGGCTTTCAGCCGCAGGCCCTCGCCCTCGGCGCGCACGAGGACGTTTGAGAGGATCGGAATGGTGTTGCGCCGCTCGACAACGCGATGCACATGTCCCAGCGACTTCAACAGCGCCGCCCGTTCGACTGTCACCTTCATGGCCGACTCGCGTACTCCAAGGGCCCCGCCCGGCTGGCTCTCGGCCAAATTTTGGGCGAAGCGGGGCCGAAGCTTGACGAAGCCTGACGGCGAACGCAAGACCGCAGCGGCGTTCTCAACAAGCCGCACGCGCCCGCCCAGCGCTCACTCCTGCAGCATGCGCTTCAAGAGTTCGACTTCCTCGCTCAGGCCGGCGTCGTCTCCAAGTTCCTTCTCGATCTTGCGGACGGCGTGGAGCACGGTGGTGTGATCGCGCCCGCCGAAGCGGCGGCCGATTTCCGGCAGCGAGCGGGGCGTGAGCAGTTTTGAGAGATACATGGCGATCTGGCGCGGGCGCACCACGGCCGCGGTGCGCCGCTCGGACAGGATGTCGGAGCGGGACACGTTGTAGCGGCTGGCGACCAGTTTCTGGATCTCTTCGATCTTGACCCGCTTCGGCTCGCGATTGCGCACGAGGTCGCGGATCGCGGTTTCCGCGGTTTCGATCGTGCCCGCCGCGCCGGTCAGCGTCGCATGGGCGAGAAGCCGGTTGACCGCGCCCTCGAGGTCGCGGCCGTTGGCGGTGATGGCCCGCGCCACGTAGGCGACCACCGCGGGGCCGACCTCAAAGGTCGGGTGGGCGGCTCGAACGGCCGCAAGGCGCGCCGCGAGGATCGAAGCGCGCAACGCCTCGTCTAGCGCGCCGATCTCGACCACAAGCCCGCCAGCCAGACGCGAGCGCACGCGCTCGTCCAGGGCCTCAAGCTCCGCCGGCTGGCGATCCGCCGCGACGATGATCTGACGTCCCGCGTCGATGAGTGCGTTGATGGTGTGGCCGAACTCCGCTTGAATCGAGCGCCCTTGGATGAACTGCACGTCGTCGATGATCAGAAGGTCGATGGCGCGCAGGCGCTCCTTGAAGGCGAGCGAGGTCTGGGCTTTGAGGGAGGCGACGAAGCCGTACATGAAGCGGTCGGCCGTGAGATAGATCACGCGGCGGCCCGTGCCGCGCGCCTCGTGGCCGATGGCGTGGAGGAGGTGCGATTTGCCGAGGCCCACGCCCGCGTGGAGGTACAGCGGATTGTAGAGCGCCGGACCGCCCTCGTGCCGGGCCACCCGGTCGGCGGCGGCGTGGGCGAGCGCGTTCGAGCGCCCGATCATGAAGCTTTGAAAGGTGAGACGGGCATCGAGGGGCGCGCCGGCGAGGTCAGCCGCCTCGCCGCGCTGCTCGGACGAAACCGGCGGCGCGGCCGATGGGCGCGGCCCGAAAGAAGCCATGGCGGCCAGCGCTTTGGCGGGAGCCGGCCGGCTTGCGTCTTGAGGCTTGCGGTCGTCGCGCACGGGCGTTCCGCGCACGCCGACGCTGATCCGCTCGACCGTGGGCGCCTCGGCTCGATAGGTCGCCAGCACGCGGTCGGCGTAGTGCGCTTCGATCCAGCTTTTCAGAAACCGCGTCGGGACTGTCAGACGGGCGCAGCCGCCCGTCACCACGTCCAGTTCGAGGCGCGCGAACCAGCTCGCAAAGACGTCCTCGCCCAGTTCGGCCCGCAGCCGCCGCTTGACGCGGCTCCAGATTTCACCCGCCGGCGGGTCGTCCGTTGCCCCGTCATCCGCAGGACTTGCCCGCTCGAGACCGCTCGCGCCGCCATACATCCTATCCTCCTCGGTTGACGGCATCTGCCCTTGAGGGATGCGCGTTCTTTACGTCACACGGGGCCACGTCCTCCATCAGGAAAAGGCACCGCCAAAGAGGCGACACCCTTTTCCGGACGGTCAATATGGCGGCACGTAGATCTGTTCGATGCTTCAGCAAGCAAGCGTCATAGAAATTGACGTTTTCCTAAACGCCATCCTGCCAAGCAGGCAGAGATCATCTCACGGGCGTCTCTCATGGTATGCGTTCTCACCCCATCAGAAGATGGTTTTACATTCGTTTGCTTCTGGGATACTCCATGCGACGCCGCCGCTGGAGTAAGATGACGTTACACAGGCGCTACCTTGAGCGCAACCAAAACGAGTCGAAACTTTTCCGGGGACAGCGGGGAAAGCTGCGGGAAAGCTGCGGCTCCGGTTTTGAAGCCTGACGATAAGAGCTTGCAGAACTTGCGATTCTGTTGACCGTTTCGCGCCGCGGCAGGACGGGTTGAATTGCGCGGACATCGATTGAGCGATGCGGGAGATTCGGACGAGTCCGGGCGGGAGTCGGCCCGCTCGGCGACGCTTGCCCGGTAAGCCACTGACTCTGCGACAGATATTTTGCGCGCCGGGAGGGCGTGCAGGCGCCCGATCCCACCCCTGAACGGCGCGCGCAAGTCAACCTGAACGGAGCGCGAACACGCGCAGGACCGCGAGTCCTCTCAAAGAGACCTTGGGCCCCCTGAACGACGAAGCCCGGCGCGGGGCCGGGCTTCGTCACGATCGTATGGGAGGGTGCGTTCAGGCCGACAGGACTTTCACCCTGGTCGCGAGACGCGAGACCTTTCGCGAAGCGTTGTTCTTGTGAACGATGCCCTTCTGAGCGGCGCGCATGATCTCGGGCGCGGCGGCCTTAAGGGCGGCGGCGGCCGTTGCGGCGTCGCCGGTCGCGAGCGCCTCCTCGACCTTGCGGATGAAGGTGCGCATGCGGCTGCGCCGCGCGCGGTTGACGTCGGTGCGCTTGGCGATCTTGCGCGTCATCTTTTTGGCCGACCGGGTGTTGGCCATGCGTCTCGTCCTCATGTCGAAAGCCGTCCGGCGAGCCGGGGCAGGGGCCTCGGCTGTCGGGGGCGGGAAGGATCGTTAATCCGGTCGAGCCGACGGGCGCGAAGGCGCGCGGCTCGCATGAAGGGCGGCTTATAGAGGGGCGGGCCGGGAGCGTCAACGCTGAACTGCGATGACGCTCGTTGGAGACAAGGTGCGGTTCTCAAGCCAGATAGCCGGCGAGCGCCGCCGGATCGACGTTGCCGCCGCTCAAGACGATGCCGACGCGCCGGCCCGCGATCGGAACGGTTCCGTTCAAGGCCGCGGCGGCCGCGAGGCATCCGGTCGGCTCGACCACGATCTTCATGCGTTCCGCGAAAAACCGCATCGTCTCGACCAGCAGGGCGTCGGACACGGTGACGATGTCGGCGACCTCGGCGCGGATGATCGGGAAGGTGCATTCGCCCAGATGCGTGGTCAGCGCCCCGTCCGCGATCGAGCGCGGCGCCGGGATGCGGACGATTCTTCCCTGTCGGAGCGATCGCCTGCCGTCATCGCCGGCCTCCGGCTCGACCCCGAACACCCGGCAACCCGGCGACAGCGCCTTGGCGGCCAGCGCCGAGCCCGCCAGAAGCCCGCCGCCGCCGAGCGGGATCAGCAGGAGGTCGAGCGGGCCGGTCTCCTTGAACAATTCGAGCGCCGCCGTGCCCTGCCCGGCGATCACGTCGGGGTGGTCGTAAGGCGGGATCAGCGTCAGGCCGCGCTCGGCGGCGAGCCGCCGCCCGATCGCCTCGCGATCCTCCGTGGGGCGGTCGTAGAACAGAACCTCGCCGCCGTAGCCCCGCGTGGCGGCGATCTTCATGGCCGGCGCGTCGTGCGGCATGACGATTGCCGCGGGCGCGCCCAGCAGCTTCGCCGCATAAGCGATGGCCTGGGCGTGGTTGCCAGAGGAGAACGCCACCACGCCGCGCCGCCGCGCCTCGTCCGGGAGCTGCGCGATGGCGTTGTATGCTCCGCGTAGCTTGAAACTGCCGCTGTGCTGCAGGTTCTCGCACTTGAAGAACAGCGTTGCGCCGGTCCGCGCGTTCGCCGTGCGGGAGGTCAGGACCGGGGTGCGGTGGGTGACGCCCGCCAGCCGCTTCGCGGCGGCGGCCACGTCGTCATAGGTCGGGAGGCGCGGAGCGCCCGGCTGCGCTTCGGCCGCAGGCATCGTCAGCGGTTCTGGAAGTCGGGTTTTCGCTTATCCACGAACGCGCCCATGCCTTCCTTCTGGTCGGCGGTGGCGAACATGGCGTGGAACACGCGCCGCTCGAAGCGGATGCCTTCCGCCAGCGTGGTCTCGTAGGCGCGGTTGACGCTCTCCTTGGTCATCATGGCGATCGGCAGCGACATGGCGGCGATCGTCTCGGCGGTTTTCAGCGCCTCGTCCAGGAGGTCGGCGGCCGGAACCACGCGCGAGACGAGGCCGGAGCGCTCGGCTTCCGCCGCATCCATCATGCGGCCGGTGAGGCACATCTCCATCGCCTTGGCTTTGCCGACGATGCGGGTCAGACGCTGCGTGCCGCCCGCGCCTGGCATGACGCCGAGCTTGATCTCGGGCTGGCCGAACTTCGCCGTGTCAGCGGCGAGAATAATGTCGCACATCATGGCGAGTTCGCAGCCGCCGCCGAGCGCGAAGCCGGCGACCGCCGCGACGATCGGCTTGCGCCGGTTGGCGACCCGGTCCCAGGCGGTGATGAAATCGTCGAGGTAGGTTTGCGGATAGGCGAGCCCCGCCATCTCCTTGATGTCGGCCCCGGCTGCGAACGCTTTGTCAGAGCCGGTGATCACCACGCAGCCGACGCTTGGATCGGCCTCGAAGCCGTCGAGCGCCGCGTTGATCTCGCCGACCAGCGTGGAGTTGAGGGCGTTCAGCGCCTGCGGGCGATTGAGGGTGACGAGCCCCACCCTGCCGCGCGTCTCGACCAGGATGGTTTCGTAAGCCATGGCGCTTCTCCCCTCCTCGCTGCTGTCCTACGGCTAGCGAAGGGCGGCTCCGTCCGCAAGGGCGGCAGGCCGCCGTCCCCCGTTGCGATGCGAAGCCTTCAAGCCGCTCACCGGCGCCTCACGCGGCTTCCGTCGCGGCGCCGACGAGTTGGCGGGCTTGCAAGGGCGTCATGGGTTCGCCGAAGGCATAGCCTTGGGCGTATTCGCAGCCCATCTGAAACAGTTCGGCGGCATCGGATTCCGACTCCGCGCCCTCGGCCACGACCTCCATGCCGAGTTCGTGCGCGAGCTTGACGATCGAGCGCAGGATGACGGGACGGCCTCCGTTCGACATCTGGCGCACGAAGGATTGGTCGATCTTGATGGTGTCGAAGGGGAAACGCTGAAGATAGGCCAGCGCCGAATAGCCGGTGCCGAAATCGTCGAGCGAGAGGCCCGCGCCGAGGTCGCGGATGCGGGCGAGCATCTGGGCGGCGTACTCCGGGTTCTCCATCACCAAGCTCTCGGTCAGTTCGAGCTTGAGCGAGCCCGGCAGCACGTTCGTGCGCGCCAGCACGGTTTTCACGTCGTGCAGGAGGTCGTGACGCAAGAGCTGGCGGCTCGACACGTTGACGCTGGTGAAGATCGGCGGATCGACGTCGAGCGCGCGCTGCCAGGCGGCTAACTCGTAGGCGGCGCGCTCCAGCGCGAAGACGCCGAGGTTGACGATCAGCCCCGTCTCCTCGGCGAGCGGGATGAAGCTCTGCGGCGCGAGCCGGCCGAGACGCGGGTGATCCCAGCGTAGGAGCGCCTCGAACCCGGCGATGGTGCGGTCCTCCAGCCGGACGATCGGCTGGAACACGCACTTGATCTCGCCCCGGTCGAGGGCGCGCCGGAGGTCGCTTTCCAGCGTCAGCCGGTCGCCGCGGTCGGAGCGCATGGCCGGGCGGAAAATCTCGGAACGATCGCCGCCCTGACGCTTGGCGTGAGCCATGGCGATCTGGGCGTTCTTGACGACGTCGTCGCGCCGCATGGCCGTTTGCGGATCGTGGAGGACGAGGCCGACCGAGACGGTCAGAAAGATTTCGCGCTCCGCGTAGGTGATCGGGGTCGTCACCGCGCGCCGGATCATCTCGGCGAAGCCCAAGATGCGGTCGGGCTCGCTCTCGGAGAGGAGGATCATGGCGAACTCGTCGCCGGCGATGCGGGCGAGCGTATCCTGCGGCCGCAGCAGGCGGCCGAGCCGCCGCGACAGCGTGAGCAGGATCGAGTCGCCGGCCGAGAAGCCGACCGACTCGTTGATCTGCTTGAAGCGGTCGATGTCGATGACGAGCGCTGTCGGCTTCAGGGCCTCGTCCTGTTTCGCATAGGTGAGCGCCGCGTCGAGCCGGTCGTTGAACAGCTCGCGGTTCGGCAGGCCGGTCAGGTTGTCGTGAACGGCGTCGTGCAGCAGGCGCTCCTCGGCGGCCTTGGCGTCGGTCACGTCCGAGAGGGTGCCGACCACCCGGATGACTTCGCCGTCCGAGCCGACCACCGGGCGGGCCTTGAGCCTGAACCAGTGATACGGGCCGTTCGCCGCGCGCAGGCGAAAATCCTGGACGATGCGGCCGCGCCGCTGCTCGATCACCCCGTCAAGGGCCGCGCGGTAGCGGTCACGGTCGAAGGGATGGACCAGTTCGAGCCAGTCCGAGGCCGGGCCCTCCAGGGCGCCGCGCTTGAGCCCAAGGAGTTGCTCAACCTCGGGGCTCACAAAGATCTTGTCCCCGGCCACGTCCCAGTCGAACACGATGTCGCCGGCGCCCGCCAGCGCCAGCACGCGCCGGTCGGCGTCGCTCACTCCCTGCGTCAGCGCCCCGCCCGCGAACGCATGCTGCAGGACCGTAAAGCCGATCAGCATGACGATCAGCACCAGACCGCCGATCAAGGCCGGCGAGACGAGATCGGTGGCGAGATGGCCCATGACCGTGAAGGCGGCGGCGGCGACCCAGGCGATAAGAAGGAGCCACGTCGGGATCAGCATGACGGCGCGGTCGTAGCCGTGCGTCGCGAGGTGGACGATGAGCACGAAGCCGATCCCGGCGACCGCGGCGATGGAGATGCGCGCCACCCCCGACGCTACGGGCGGGTCGAACACCGCGAGCCCGACGAGGGCCGCCAAGAAGACGAGCCAGAACACGGTGACGTGGCTGTAGCGAACATGCCAGCGGTTAAGATTGAGGTAGGCGAAGAGGAAGACGAGCAGCGTCGCGGCGAGCACGGCTTCAGCCGCCGCGCGATAGATGCGCTCCGCGGCCTCGGTGATCGGGAAGATGCGCTGGAAGAAGCCGAAGTCGATGCAGGCATAGGACAGGACCGCCCACGCGAGCGCCGCCGCGGCGGGAAATATGATGGCTCCCTTCACGACGAAAACGACGGTGAGAAAGAGCGCCAGCAGCCCCGAAATGCCGATGATGATGCCCTTGTAGAGGGTAAGGCCGTTGATCTTCTGTTTGTAGGCGTCGGACTCCCACAGGTAGATCTGGGGCACGTTCGGCGCCACAAGCTCGGCCACGTAGGTCACGGTGGCGCCGGGGTCGAGCGTGATCAGGAAGATGTCCGCATCCGGGCTCTCCTCGCGCTCGGGCCGGATGCCCTCGCTCGCCGTAATGGCGGCGATGCGCGAGGATCCAAGGTCCGGCCACACCACGCCCGATCCGACGAGCCGGAAGTGCGGCGCAACCAGAAGACGGTCGACCTGCTCGTCGGTGTCGTTGGTGAGCGCGAACACAATCCAGTCGGGGCGGGTGCCCGACTCCCGCGCCTTGACGGCGATGCGCCGGACGATGCCGTCGCGCCCCGGCGCCGTCGAGATCTGGATGATGTCGCTGCTGGAGCTATAGCGCTCGATCGCCGGCGTCAGATCGATGGCGGCGGCTTCAAGATTGACGCGCACGGCCTCCACCGCCCAGGCTGTCGAGGACAGCGCCAGGAGCGCGAGCGCGGCGAGAAGCGCGGCGATGGCGAGGCGGGCGGTCCGCAACGGATCAGATCTCGCGTCCGGAAGCTTGGGGACGGCTGGCCACCTGGTATCGATCGTCAAGCTTGAGGGCAAGGCGCGACGGCGCTCGGTTCTGGTTTGCTGGCGAGTTCGTGGGCGAGAGAGACGGATAATCGCGCCGACGGCCCGCGCTCGTTGAAACCGCAATGCGGCTAAATCGAGGTTGGGCCATGAGGGCGTTCAACCGTGCAACTGCTGGCGGACCTCTTCCAGCGGCGGCAGCTTCCGGATCGGCCCGATGGCGGCGAGGGTCGGCGCTCCGGCGAGCACGGCCGCGCCGGCGGCCTGCACCTCATCGGCCGTCACGGCGTCGATCCGCGCCACGATCTCCTCGCTCGGGATGATCCGCCCCCAGGCGAGAAGCTGGCGCGCGCTACGCTCGATCCGGCCGCCGGGCGCTTCCAGCGCGGTGAGCAGCGCCACTTTAAGCTGCGCCTTCGCGCGGGCGATTTCCTCCCCTTCAATGGCGCGCGTCGCCGCGCGCGCGCAGTCGAGCGCCACCGCGACGAGGCCGGGAAGATCGGTGCGCGACGTGCCGGCCCCGATGCCGAACAATCCGCAATCCGAGAACGGCCAGTGGAAGGCGTGGATCTCGTAGGCGAGGCCGCGCGTCTCGCGCACTTCATGCCAAAGCCGCGAGGTGAGGCCGCCGCCGAGCACCTGGGCGAACATATGCGTGGCGTAGTACGCCGGGTCCTTGAAGGAGCAGCCCGGCAAGCCGATCACGACGTTGGCCTGTTCGAGCCGGCGCGCCATGCGCCGCTCGCCGCCCGTATAGGACGCTTGGGGCGTCTCCAGAAGCGTGATGCGGCTTAGCGCCCCGAACTGACGTTCGGCAGCCCCCACGATGGCGTCGTGATCAACCGCACCGGCCGCCGCCAGCACCATCCGCTCAGGGGCGTATTCGCGGGCCATGAAGGCGCGGATCATGCCGCCGTCGAAGGAGCGGATGGTCTCCGGCCGCCCGAGGATCGGCCGCCCGATCGCCTGGCCCGCAAACGCCGTCTCTACGAAGGCGTCGTAAACGAGGTCGTCGGGCGTGTCCTCGACCGCCGCATATTCTTGCAAGATGACGTTCTTCTCGCGCGCCAACTCGGCTTCGTCGAAGACCGAATCTGTGAGGATGTCGCCGAGCACGTCGAGGGCGAGGTCCACGTTCTCGCCCAGCACCCGCGCCGTGTAGCTCGTGAACTCGGTGCTGGTGGCAGCGTTGATCTCGCCGCCGACATTCTCGATGTCCTCGGCGATTTTCCGGGCGCTGCGCCGGCGCGTGCCCTTGAAGGCCATGTGCTCGATCAGGTGCGAGAGCCCGTGCTCGTCATCGCGCTCGTGGCGCGAGCCCGCTCCGATCCACACGCCGAGCGTCGCCGTCACGATGTGCGGCATCGCCTCGGTGGCGACGGTGAGGCCGTTGGCGAGGCGCGTGATGCGGACCGCCTGATCGTCGTTCGCCGCGAAGTGCCGGTTCATGCCGCGGCGCCCCGCACGGCGCGCGCGTGGTCGCGGATGAAACGTTCGACGGCGGCCTGGTCGTTCGGCAGCACCGTAAAACGTTCGCGCCGGTCCATCAGGTCGGCGAGATGCGGCGGCAGCGCCGGATGCCGCCCCGTCGCGCGCTCGACGGCCTCCGGGAACTTGGCCGGGTGCGCAGTCGCGAGCGCCACGACGGGCGTCTCCGACCGCTCGGCGAGGAGCGAGCGCGCCGCCCGGACGCCGATGGCCGTGTGCGGATCGAGCAGATAGCCGGCCTCGCGCCACGTCGCGCCGATCTCGTCGGCGACGCTCGCTTCATCGACCGCCCGCGAGGAAAACTCCTGGCGGATGCGCGCCAGCGGCTCCGCCGCGATCGTGAAGGCGCGCGATTGCGCCAGACTGCGCATCAGGTCGCGCACCGCCGCCGCGTCGCGCCCATGCGCCTCGAACAGGAGCCGCTCGAAATTGGACGACACCTGGATGTCCATGGAGGGCGAGGTGGTCGGCGTTACGGCGCGGACCTCATACGCGCCGCCCGTGAGCGTCCGGTGGAGGATGTCGTTGGCGTTGGTCGCCGCCATCAGGCGCTCGATGGGCAGCCCCAGGCGTTTCGCGACCCATCCGGCCAGAACGTCGCCGAAATTGCCGGTCGGCACCGCGAAGGAGATTTTACGGTACGGCCCGCCAAGCGCCACGGCGGCCGTGAAGTAATAGACCGCCTGCGCGGCGACGCGCGCCCAATTGATCGAGTTGACGCCCGAGAGGTTGAGTTCGTCCCGGAACCGGGCGTGGTTGAACAGCCCTTTCACGATGGCTTGGCAATCGTCGAAGGTGCCCTCGACCGCGAGGGCGTGAACGTTCGGGGCGTCGACGCCGGTCATCTGCCGGCGCTGCACGTCCGACACGCGCCCGTGCGGGTAGAGGATGAACACGTCGACCTGGTCGAGGCCGCGGAAAGCCTCGACGGCGGCGCTGCCGGTGTCGCCCGAGGTCGCCCCGACGATGGTGACCTTCTCGCCCCGGCGGGTCAGCTCGTGGTCGAACAGCCGGCCGACCAGCTGCAGGGCGATGTCCTTGAACGCGAGGGTCGGGCCGTGGAAGAGCTCGAGCAGGAACACGTCGTCCCCGAGCGCCACCAG
>JAJKJG010000074.1 GCA_021154065.1 Methylobacterium sp. | reverse complement strand
GATCGCCGCCGTCCGAAAGGACCTCGACGCCGAGTACGAGGCAACCCGATCAGACAGGGCGTCCCAGACACGCGTTTCCAGCAGATCCGCGCCTTGACCGTTCGGAAACATTCACGAACCGTGTAATTGTTGTCGAAGCGACGAATTTAGAGGGAATTTAGCGTCCGACTTAGTCTTTGATATTGTTGGTCTTTTCTGGTTGGCTGCCAATATGCCCCGATCTCCTCCCGGTTTGAGTGGCGGTTTCCGGCGCTCGGCCCAGCGTAACTCGCGCTCGCCTTCTAAAGCGATCTCGTGTTCCTAAACGTTCCGTGAGATTTAGGCGGCACCGGATCATGCCTGGCAATTAAACTGACCCGTAAGACAACGTCCTCGCGCCGACCCGCGCAATGGGTGAAGCCGCGCGCCGTTTCCTCTGGATTTCTACCGCAGAGACATGCCGTTGCTAAAATTCCAGTGAGACGTTGGAACCCTTGGTCGCCGTGATCTTCTCCCAATTTGGATGCCGCTTTCCAGACGCAGGGAGCCTCGTACAGCGGCCTTGTCCAGTTTCAGGTGCCCGACACTGGGTAGAGGGTTATCGCCGGTCCTGGACGAGGTGTGAGTCAAGGAGGGGCATTCCTCAGGGTACGGTGGTCATCTCACATCAATGATGCAAATAATTGGTCGGTCAGTCTCCCTTGCGTATCGCAGCGCAGTTCGCCGAGGCATTGGCCTAGACGAAATACCACCACGCGATCAGAGGGCGTTCCGCGCCTCCAAAGCGGACGAAACCGTTTTCGATCCACCGCGTCCTCAAGGCATGATAGAGGGCGAGTTCCGAGGGCGCTGTCGCTACCGGCCTCGAGATCCTCAGGCTACCTTGCGCCGGGCTGGGGCAGCGACGTCGTGAGCTGATGGGGGCAGGGGCGGCCGGTCCGCTGCTTGCCACAATGCCCGTGCCTTGAAGCCGATATTCGTGGTGCAACCCGCCCGCTTGCCGAGGATAGGCCGCCTCGTCGGCGAATGACGCCGCGCCGATACGACGCCTGAGGCGTCATCTGCTTGGTGATATAGCCGATGGCGTTCTTGCGGCGGCCGTCGGCGGTGAAGCTCGTCACCTGATGCCTGACCCGCACGTCGATTTCGCTCGCCCCGTGGTACCAGCCATAGACGGTCAACTCGAAGTGCTCGCGATGTTTTAGCGGGACGTGCATCAGAACGTGGAGGTGCTCGCCGCTGCCGTCGGGGTTGCTCTCCCTCGCCCAAGCGGCCGTAAAGGGTCCGAAGCCGCGATAGCGAGCATAGGCGCCCAGCTTGTTCAGAAGCCGTCTCCAGACCAGCGTCCGATCCTCTGAGGCAATGTCGTCGATGTCGAGCGGGCGCAGGGTCACCAGCATGTTCAGGGGCCGGCCGATTTTACGGGCGTGGTGCCATGCATCGTTCAGGTCAACGACGGCATTCCGGTCGAGGCCTTTCGTGAGGCGGCGGTAGTTCGCCATCGGACGAAGGCCACCTACGCTGGTGCCTCGCTTCCTCCCTTCCATCTAATTTCCCTGTGCTGAGACTGAGCGAACTGGCGCGGGCTCTCGCACCTCTTCAGGCTGGCATGTTCGACCGAACGACTAAGCCATTGAGCGCAGCAGGAAATTTAGGCTGACCTGCCTCCCCGCCATTTTTGAAGGTTTGCCCCGTTGTTCGGCAGTTGTCGCCGGCCCGTTGCCGACCCGGCATCCCAGTCAGTACCCGGTCCGCGGACGGAGGACTGCCGGCATGACGGAGAGCTCCTAGAGTGAGAATGCTTGCCGGCGGAAGGGTTGCCCCTGGAGTTATCAGCGTGACCAAGCCGCAATGGTTGCGTCCGTAGTGCTCGAGCTCCGGGACGAGAATGGAAGGCCCGTAGATGACGAGAGCTGCGAGGACGAGCGTTCGGCCTATCGAAGTGGTGAGGGCGGGACGATTCCGCTCCCATTCCTCGAGCTCACCTAAATCGTAATATTTTCGTCCGTTGATGTAGACCGGCTTAGGAAAGGCCAGCGCTGGCTGGTGCTCCCAGCGCCAAAGGGTCATTGCCGACACTTTCCTAATCTGGCTCGTAGATCACGGGCGGTGATATATTTTCGAGTGTTCATTCTTCGCTCCTGCTCAGGAGCGAACAATCTGAATCACTCGCGATCTTAGGTGAACTTCAACAATTTCTCAGCTTCCACAGCCATTTGCTGCGCAGAAATCCTGGAGAACAATCGGTTCCTTTTCTGCGCACGTTAATCTGGCGGATCAGCTCACTTTTTCCTGCGTCGCCTTCTCGCGCTCGTCCAACACCCGCTTGAGAGTGACCTGCAAAGCTCTCTCCTGGGTCCTTGGGAGCTTCTGCGGAGGTACCAAGCGCCAGAGCTCATAAATAAGCTTGTTGGTCTGGGGCCTCGCCCGACCGCGCATGTCGCGAAGCTGGAGACCTTGTCGCTCCAGGACCGCTACGACAGAGTGACACCACGACCGGGTCACCGCATCCTGGCGGCGGCCACGCTTGAAACTATCAGCAACCTCTACTGCGGCCTCGAGGAACATAAGAAGATGGTTTCTGAGTTGATTGAAATCCTCGATCTCAGACTCTGTCGCAGGTTTGGTCGGTTCCCTCGTGTCTCCCGCAACCCAGCGAGCCCAGCTGGCCGATTTGCCTTTCATCTTCGTTGCGAGTTTACGAGCAAGATCGGCAGCGCTGTGAAAGTCCTTCCGCTCAGCCAAGTCGGATTTCGTGATCACTGGAATCTTCGATGCCTCTAGCGAAGCGTGCTCAATGCCTCGCCGAAGCTCATCCGCATCCTTGAGGCGAATCCCGGTTTTTTCCAGGAATGAACCGAACTCGTTCCATGCTTCATCCGAGATCTTAGCTGAGGAGTTGCTCACCTTGGCGCCCTAGTCACGAACGCGAAGTAAGGGGCTCGTCTGTGATGACGTACGCAGCCCACTCTCGAAGGGCACTTCTCCGGTCCTGGAGGTAAGTCGCGCGATTATAAACGCCGGCCACACCGCGTTTTGCGGGGCCACTTACGTGATTCACCACTGCTTCTACAACGTGCGGCGCGATCCCAAGGTGCTCGTTCATTGTCGTAACCATTGTTCTGCGAAGATCGTGGAGTGTCCAATCGGGCAGGGGACCTTGCCCTCCCTCGCGTCGGATCAGATCGATACGCTCATCGAGCTGCCTCTTCGCTTTACTAAAGCCTGACGCGGCGGTTGCGTTCGTGCCGGAAAATACAAGAGGACCGGTTCGGGGTAGCTCTATGAGAAGGGCCTGAACGACGGGTGTGAGAGGGACGAGATGCGATTGGCCATTTTTTGTCCGCGCGCGGGGGAGCTTCCACACCGCTTCGTCGGTGCCTAATCCCTCTACCTCCTCCCAACGCATTCCAGCCACCTCGCTCCTTCGCTGGCCACTCAGGAGCAAAACCTTCAACAGCGGCCCAAAAAGCCCCGAGAGGTCGTTCAGCGCAAGCCAGAGCGTTCGTAGCTCGTCGCTATTGAGGACACGCTCGCGCGAGGTGAGGCTCGAGAGAGGCCGGACCCGACCAGCAGGATTAGCGGCAAGCAGGTCCTCCTCGACGCACCAGCCGAAAAATTTGGACAAATAGGCCAGCGCTCGGTTCGATGGGGCCGGCGAACCTCGGTCATGGATTCGCTTTAGCACCGTTACCACATCTTCCTTGGTGAGGGATGCGATTGGTCGGTGTCCCCAGTTGGCAGTGTCAGTCCCTTTTAAGATCCGCTTGTATTCTCGGGCGGTGCTCGGCCGAAGGTTGCGGGCAACGTGGCGGTCTAGAAAGAGATCCGAGGTGGCTGCGAAGGTGGTAGCCCGCACTCTCTCATTTTCCAGCCGCTCATCTGCACGGATCCGTCGCGGGTCTCGCCCGGCTCTCGCGTGCGTAGCCGTAGCTCGAGCTAATTCCCTTGCCTCTGCCAGCGACACGGCTGGGTACCGACCTAGCGTGACACGAGTCAGCCTTCGGTCGACGCGGGTCATGACGAACCAGGCCTTGGCGCCGGAATAGGAGACGCGAACGCCAAAGGCGGGCAGATGCGTGTCGTAGTACTCCATCTGGCCGCTGGGAGGTGGCGGGAATCGATCAACCGCCGCCGATGTAAGACGGATCTTGGGCATGCCTCAGGTAACGCTCAGGTTACGAATTTGCGGGGTATGTTGTGTGATTCTAAGTTATGGACGAGGAGCTCTGCAAGAGGGGCTAAGCCGCGTTCCCCATCGCAAACCGCCAGAAACGCGTTATGTCATGATCACGTTCGATATAGGTCTTCTGCTTACTCTTAATCAGCGGGTCCAAGGTTCGAATCCTTGCACACCCACCATCATTTCAAGCACTTAGCTGTCGTCTGATAAAGCTCCGAGAGAGCTCGTCTCCCGAAGCGCTTTCTAGGGATAGGGCTCGATTCTTTGCAAGGGAAGGCCTGCGTCCAGCCACCCGTCCGTCCCGTCCGGAAACCAGGAGACCCGGCCGTAACCATATTCCAGCGCGCGCTTGGCCGCATTCCAGGACATCCAGCAAGCCCTCTGGCAGAAGAACGTGATCGGTCTCTGCGGATCGCCCTTGGTTGCCGTTTCGAGACCGCGCCGGAAGTAGGCTTCGGCCTCCGCGTTCAGGGCTCCGTAGCCGGTGTTCGGCAGCCAGATCGCGCCCGGCAAGCTGTCGTGGGGTGTGTCTCGCCAGATCGTGCCGGGCGGCAGGTTCTGCGGCTTCGGGGGCCGCGGCAGGACGTCGATGAAAGCCGACGATCTTTCCCTCCATAAGGCCGCAGCGTCTCCCGTACCGACGACCTTGACTCCTTTCAGGGTCGCGGGGGTGGGCGAGCGATAATCCTCCATCCGGTAGCCGTCCGGCTCGGGAGGTGCATCGGGTTGCGCGGCCGCGGCGTGCGCGAGCAACGCTGTTGCCGCGAACGAGCGTGCGAGGATCGAATGAACAGGTCTCACTTCGCGGCGTTTCGGGGCGCGGCGATAAGGCGGTCGTCGTCATCGAGGAGCGGAACGCCGAAATCGAAGAGGACGCGATCGAAATCGGCCTGGCGTTTGCGGATTGCCTGATTGAGGCGACGCTTCCAGTCCTGCTCGTTGTGCCGGATGCCGAAGGTGATCCGATACGATAGCGGCGGGCGCTCGCGCTCGTGCAGCAACGGGATCACCGTCAGCGGCTCGGACGAGCGTCGCGCGAGGTCGCCGCCGATAGGCCCCCACAGAAGCGCGCCGTCGATCCGTCCAGCGACGAGGTCGGCGATCATGTCCTCGGCTGGCGTTTCGGTGCTCCGGTCGACGAGGAGCGGATAGCTCTTGGCGGTCGCGAGCAGACCCTCTTCGAGGAGATGATCGGCGGGCGGCGTCGCCGCGATGACGCCGAGCCGCTTCCCCCGCAGGCGCGGGTCGCTCAGCCGGTCGAGCCCGTCGAGGCCCGCGCTGCGCCTGACGAGGAGGACGTAGACCGACCGATAATAGGGGTTCGTGTGCTGAACGGGATCGGCCCCGGCGGCGTAGCCCATGACCACGTCGCAGAGCTTGCTGCCGAGGGTGTTCGCGATGAAGCCGGGTCCCTGTGACAGCCAATAATAGCGCAGCGGAACCTTGAGCTCGTCCGCCACGATTTCGGCGATCCGGTTCTCGAAGCCCTGCCCCTTCCGATTGGAAAACGGCATGTTATGCGGGTCGGCGCAGACCCGAAGCACGTCGCGGGCAACGACGTCCGGGATCTCTTGGGCAGCGGCGGCGCCCGGCCGGATGAGCGCGAGACAGGCAGCGAGGAGCGCGATCGACTGGCGGCAGGCGCGTGGGCTTGGAGCATGACGAAGGGCGGGCGCGGTGCGCGCTTCCGCGCCGATTGCTCTACTCGCCAAGGCAGGTCTTCTCCGCGTCCTTCGCCGCCTGCGGCTTTTCTTCGCGCTTGTCGAGCCGGACCCGGGGCAGGGCGCCGTCGGCCCGCGCGCGCAGATAGACGTAGATGTCCTCGAGATAGCACATCACGTTGCTGTTCGTGCCGAACGACGGCATTACGCTCGGCCGCCCGGCGACGTGACCCTGGCGGCCCTGGACGGTGATCGCCACGAACTCGTCGTGCTTCATGGTCTTCAGCGACTCGACCAGCGCCGGGGCATAGCTCGAGCCTTCGCCGTCCGGGCCGTGGCAGACGTGGCATTCGGCATGATAGCGCCGGTAGCCCGAATAGGTCGCCCAATCGACCGTCCCGTCCGGCTTGATGTTGTAGGTCAGAACGCCTTCGGCGTCGAAATACTGGCCGGCTTCCTCCCGGGCCGGCTTCGCCGGTTCGGCGCCGGCGGGATTTGTCGCTGCGCCGGGGTACAAGGCGAGGAGCAGTGCGGCGGCGGCGAAAGCATGTCTCAGGATGATGGACGGCAATTGACGTCCTCCCAATGGCTCGACGGATGTCGCCGGCCGCTATGACAGGATGGCCTGCGACGCAGAAAGCCAGCGCACGGATGCGCTGGCCTCGTTTGAATGAGCTTCGGACGGGCTCGGCAGGATTACTGCGGAAGCGTGAACACCGTCAGCTGGCCGCCGAGGGCGGTGTAGTTGTTGAGAGCCGCGTAGCCGCCGACCGCGCCGAGACCGGCGGTCGGATCGGTGAGGCCCGCCGCAAGGCCGATGCCGGCCCAGCCGCCGATGCCGGAGAGCACGGCGACGTACTGCTTGCCCTTGTGCGTGTAGGTCATCACGTTTCCGATGATGCCGGACGGAGTCTTGAACTTGTAGAGCTCCTTCCCGGTCTTCGAGTCGACCGCCTTCAGATAGCCCTCGAGCGTGCCGTAGAAGACCACGTCGCCCGCCGTCGCGAGCGCGCCCGACCACACCGAGAACTGCTCCTTGAGCGACCACACGATCTTGCCCTCGCGGGCGTCCCAGGCGATGAAGTTGCCCATCCCGCCGTGGCTGTTGGTGGCGGGGTACATCGACAGGGTGGCGCCCACATAGGGCTGTCCCGGGGTGTAGCGGACCCGGAACGGCTCGTAATCCATGCAGACGTGGTTCGTCGGCACGTAGAACAGCCCGGTCTTCGGCGAGAAGGCCGCCGGCTGCTGATCCTTCGAGCCGAGGGCGGCAGGGCAGATTCCCTTGCTGTTCACGTCCTCGCCGTTATGCTCGGTCGAGAACTGTGGGACCACGAGCGGCCGGCCATAGGTCTTGCTGGCCTTGTCCATGTCGACCTTGCTCGCCCAGTTCACCGTCGGATCGTATTTCTCGGCGACGAGGAGCTCGCCGGTGACGCGATCGAGCGTGTAGCCGAACCCGTTGCGGTCGAAATGGACGAGGATCGGCCGCCTTTGGCCTTTGACGTCCTGATCGGCGAGGATCATCTCGTTGACGCCGTCATAGTCCCACTCGTCATGCGGGGTCATCTGGTAGACCCATTTCGCCACGCCGGTGTCGACGTCACGCGAGAAGATCGTCATCGTCCACTTGTTGTCGCCGGGACGTTGCTTCGGGTTCCAGGTCGAGGGATTGCCGCTGCCGTAATAGAACGCGTTCTGCGCCGGATCGTAGGAGTACCAGCCCCAGGTGCAGCCGCCGCCGGTCTTCCACTGCTCGCCCTGCCAGGTCTTGATGCTCGAGTCCTTTCCGACCGGCTTGCCGTGCTCCATCGTCTTGTCCGGGTCGATGAGCATCTCGTTGTCGGGCCCCATCGAGTAGGCGCGCCAGACCTGTCGGCCGTCCTTCATGTCGTAGGCGGTGACGTGGCAGCGCACCCCGAACTCACCGCCCGATATGCCAACGATGATCTTGTCCTTCACCGGCAGCACGGTCGCGGTGTTGGTCTCGCCCTTCTTGGGATCGCCGTTCACCTTCGACCACACGACCTTGCCGGTCTTCGCGTCGAGGGCGACGAGCGTCGTGTCGGCCTGATGCAGGAAGATCTTGCCGTCGGCGTAGGCGACGCCGCGATGAACGGTGTCGCAGCACATCACCGGAATGACGGTCGGATCCTGCTTCGGCTCGTATTTCCAGATGATCTTGCCGTCGTTGTTGAGGTCGAGCGCGTAGACGATGTTCGGGAACGGCGTGTGGACGTACATCACGTCGCCGACGACGAGCGGCGCACCCTCGTGGCCGCGCAGCACGCCGGTCGAGAACGTCCAGGCCGCCTGCAGCTTGCCGACGTTCCCGGCGTTGATCTGGTCGAGCTTGGAGTAGCGCGTGTTCGCGTAGTCTCCGGTCTGGATGGCCCACTGATTGGGATCCTGGATCAGCTTCTGCACCTCGTCGTTGGCGCTCGCCGGCAATGCCCAGGGAGCAAGGCACGCAACCGTGGTCAACAGCCGAATTGTCCTCATGACGAGTTCCTCCGCTGGCGTAGACCCGCTTCGTCGTGGCCGAGGATCTGCGCGCTTTTTAGGTCGGGAAGACGGCCTTTCTTCAGCAACGAATCATGCATCGCCTCTTGGCAAGGCGAAGACTCAAAAACGCCATTCACGAACCAGAACCCGCTTCTCCGCATGAAGCTTCGAAGCGAAGTGAACAGAGGCTACGCCCTGCCGGCGAGACCGGCAATACCCATGTTAAGTTCGGTCGCGCGGGGGCTTCGCACCAAACGCGTGGGCGGCCGGCGGGAGCTCCGGTCTTCTACTCCCATTCAAGCTCGTGAAAGGCCGCCGTTGCATTGCGCGCGTTGAACTCGTCGAAGAGCGCCCAGTGCTGCGCTTCCGCCCGACCAGCCTCGCCGGCGGCGTCCCGCATGGTCCGACCTTCGCGGATCATGCGCCGAACGTCGGTCGCGAGGCCCTTGAGATAACGCGTCATCGGATCGGCGGCCTGCGGCCACGGCAGCGACGAAGGGCCGTGGCCGGGCACGACGCGGGCGGCCTGACGGGAGGTGAGCGCCGCCGCAACGCGGATCCAGCCGTTCAGGCTGCCGTCGAGGGCCGGAACGTGACCGGCGAAAAGAAGATCGCCCAGGAACCAGGTCCCGGTTTTTTCGTCGAGGACGGTCAAGTCCGAGTTCGTGTGCGCCGTCGGCCAGGCCTCCAGGATGAGCCGGCGGTTGCCGAGATCGAGCTCGAGGCGTCCGCAGACAGGCATCGTCGGAAGGACGATTTCCGTGCCTGCGAACGCCTCCACGCCGACCAGCGCCTTCGTGGCGGCGAGATATTGCTCCTGGCGGCTGCGTAGCGCCTCGGCCAGGTTCTCGTGCCCTACGAAGGTCACGCCGTCTCGCGCGAAGGCCGCGTTCCCGAGAACGTGATCGGGATGAAAATGCGTGTTCACCACATAACGCACCGGAAGGGAGGTCTGGGCCTCGACGGCGGCGAGAAGCCGGCGGCCGGCGAGATAGGTGCCTTCCGTGTCGATGACCGCAACAGCGTCGCTTCCGAGGATGAAGCCGGCGTTGGCGATCGCGCCCGTGTTCCGCGGGCTCGCCAGCGCATACGGCGCTTCGTAGACGAAGACTCCCTCCGCGATCTCGCGAACCGGGAGCGGCGCCGGCCGATCGGCGCCCAAGCCCGACGTCGCTGCCGCGGCGAATGTCAGCGCGACGGAGAGGCATCGAAAGCGCTTCATCTCACCTCACAGGCGCGCGCGCCTGGTGCCTGGCCCCGCCCTGGCTCCGGCGTCAGGCTCGCTCGAGCGCTCACTCGACGATCGCGAACCGGCGGGCGAGGTCGCGCCGTCCTTCTTCCACCCAGGCATCGGTCCGCATTTCGCGCGCCGTCGTCAATGGGATGTCGGCGAGGACACTCGCCGGCCGAGCGGTCAGGAGGATGAGACGATCGGCGAGCCCAAGCGCTTCGCGCAGATTGTGGGTCACGAGGATGACGGTCGTCCGGCGCCTTGCTGCAAGCCGGGAGACGATCGCCCGCAACTCGGCCGCGCCGCTCTCGTCGAGCGAGACGAAAGGCTCGTCCAGGACCAGGAGATCCGGCTCGATCGCCAGGGCCCGGGCGAGAGCCGCCCGGCGCGCCATGCCGAGCGACAGCTCGCCGGGATAGCGATGCCGCCACTCCTCGAGATCAAGCTCGGCAAACAGCGGATCGAGCGTTCCGGCGAGTCCGCAGGACCGCAGCGCCAGCCTGACGTTCTCTTCGACGGTCCGCCACGGCAGGAGCCGCGGTTCCTGGAACACGACGCCGACGGGCAAATCGCCGAGGTCAGGCTGGACGCATCCCTCAAAGTCGCGGTCGAGGCCGAGGACGATGCGCAAAATGGTCGTCTTGCCGCATCCGGAAGGGCCGATCAGGCACACGAAACTGTGGGGCTGGATCGAAAACGCCAGGTTCCGCACCGCTTCGACGCTCCGCCCGTCGCCGTTGCGGTAGATCTTGCGCTGGATATCGATTTCAAGCGGTGGTGACGCGCCAGCGCCGGGCATGAGCGTCCAGAGGTTGCATGACCAGGAAGTCGATCGTCAGCATGACGATCGAGAAGGCGAGGCTGTAGCCGAGGATAGCGCGAACGTCGAAGAGCTGGAAATAGTACGAGATCGCGTAGCCGACGCCGTTCGGCCGCCCCAGCAGCTCGACCACGAGAACGATCTTCCAGACCAGGGCGAGGCCGGACCGGGCGGCCGCGACGACATAGGGCTCGAGCTGCGGACACAGAACATGGCGGAACCAGGTCGCGAAGGAGAAGCGGTAGGCGACGCCCATCTCATCCAGGTCCGGGTCGAGGGAGCGCGCGCCTTCCCGCACGATGACCGCCACATTCGGGAGCTTGTTCAAAGTCACGGCAACGATCGCCGCAATCTCGGTCAGGCCAAGCCAGAGATAGCACAGCACCGTGATGACGAGAGCCGGCGTATTCAAAAGAAGAATGAGCCAAAGATCGAGCGCTCGGTTGAGCCCCGGGCGCCGCCCGAGCGCGATGCCGAGTGCCGCCCCCAACGCCATCGCGAGGCAAAACGAGGCGGCGACCCGCGACAAGGTCGCGCCGAGATGAAGGAGCATGTCGCCCTGGCGCAGCTCGCGCGCGACGAAGGCCAGCACCTCGAGAGGGGGCGGCAGGACCTTGGTCGCGGCAAACGTGGCGCCCGCCTGCCAGACGGCGATGACGGCAAGCGCCGAGGCTACACGCGACCACATCCGAACCGCGCCATTGTTCCTCAGCCGTCTTGGCCGATGTCGGCGTAGAGGCCCGCCGGCAAGCTCGTCGCGGACCCGAGCAGCTTCTCGCCGCCGAGCCGCGCCAGAACCGCATAGAGGCGCTCGGCGTCGGCCCGCTCCGCCGATACATCGCGCTTCGGGACGCCCTCGATGAAATAGCGCTTGAGGACCTGGAAGGTCGCTTCGTCCTCGGCTTGCATGCGCGGGCGGACGGGCTCCCACGCCGCGTCGCTCGACGCCAGCAAGGTCTTCGCTTGGCGAGACGCGGTCGCGAAGCCGGCGAGAATCGTCCGGTCGCTGCTGCGGTCCTCGTCGAAGAGATAGCCGAGGAGCGCGATCTCGCCGCTCGCACCGAAGAACCTCGCCATCTCCCCGGCTCCGAGGATTTCGCGGAAACCCTTCGCTTTCAGCCTTGCGCAGAACTGCCAGAACAGCAGCGCCGCGTCGAGCTCGCCGGCCTCGAGCTTGTGGCTGAGAAGAGGCGGCGCGCCGAAGGCGGGCGAGCTCTTCTGAGACGGATCGAAGCCTGCCGTCTCAACCGCGAGAGCGCGAAGCAGCAGCCAGCTCTTGTCCAGAGGTCCGCCGGCGACACCGATGCTTCGGCCCGCCAAATCGCGGACCTCCTGGATCGGCGAGCGCGGCGCCACTATCACCCCGCCTTCCGTGCTCGAGAACGGAAGGAACCTGGCATTGCGGCCTTCGGCCCTCAGCCGTGCCGCCCACAGAAGGTCGGTCACGATCGTGTCGACCGCACCGGACAGGAACGCAATGCGCGCGGCCTCGCTCGAGGCGAGCTTGATCTCCTCCACGCGAAAACCGTTCGCCAGGTCGAAGCCATTGCGCCGGATCGTGTCGGTCTCCCAACCAGCGGTGCCGAACGGGAGCACGCCCACCTTTACGACGCGTTCGAGCGACCGGGCAGGTCGGATCTGAAGCGCCAGGGCGCCTCCCGAAATCAGGATCTGCCGGCGTGTGTGCACGCGACCTCCATCGCCGCCGCCGAACGAGCGCGGCGGAGCCCTTATCCGTGCTGCTGCCGCTTCCGCCGTTGCGGGCGGACTTGGCGTCAGCGATTGCCGACGAGCTGCTTCGCTTCGCCGAGCGCTTGGGTGCAGCCCGCGTTATCGCCTTTCTGGTCGGCGGCCCGGGCCCGATCGAGCGCCGCATTGGCCTGCATCATCTTGTCGGCCTGAGGCTGGCTGCCGCCCGCCGGTTGCGCGCTCCCTTGCGCGATCTGCGCCGACGTCGGCTGGCCCTGCTGCTGCGAGCGCACGTCCTGCGCCGAGGTCGCACGACCCTGCGAGGCCGTGTTCATCGCGACGGTGGCGTCGGTCTTGGGCGCCTCACCGGCGCGCGGCGTCTGAGCCGGGTTGCCCGACACGTTCGGGACGGTCGCCGCTGAGCCGGCGGCCGCGCTCGCGGGCCCTCCCGAGCCGCCAGCAGTCGCGGTGGACGAGGTGGTGGTCGGGTTCTGTCCCGGACGGGCTCCCATGGTCGGTCCGGAACCCGCGTCCATACTGCTCATGGTCTTCTGGATCTCGGCGATCTGGTCGGTGCACGGTCCTGCCCACGAGGGGCTCAGTC
The DNA here is from genome assembly GCA_021154065.1 of Methylobacterium sp. The sequence continues at coordinate 5,664 of JAJKJG010000074.1, read as the reverse complement.
CGAATGCAAGCAGGGCGCCCGAGGCGAGCAAAAGGTGGTGCTTCTTGGTCATTGCTTCCTCCTAATCCTTATATTTTTGCGCGAGCCTGCGCAAAGCAGGGTTGGTCAACCGGCGGCAGGCCGGAGTTGCCGCCCTTCTTGCGGCTGATAGGCCAATCGCCAAGGCCTGGACCACGCCTCGCTCGGCCCGTCGTCCAGGGGACTGGCTCTCGGCTCGGGACGCCTTCGGTTTCGGCGTCGGCCAGGGACGTCCAAAACCGTACGAGCCCGAACATTCCTCGGGCCTACTCACGCAACGCAGGTGGCCGCCGGAAGTTCGTGCAAATCGCAGGTCGTCCGAGGTCCTAGCCTCCCGGCGCTTCGGAGCGGAACGACGGGTGGCCGTCGAGATGCTGGCGCCGGCGTTTCCGGTTGACTACCATCGAGCCTGAAGCCGCGGGCAAACCGTGGGCATGCGGCGGGCTCGGAATTGCGTTCCCGAGCCATCGTCGCTGCGTGCAAGCACTGGCAGGAGAGAGCCGATGAAAACCCGCGCCGCAGTCGCCTGGGAAGCCGCAAAGCCCCTCTCGATCGAAACGATCGAGCTCGAAGGCCCGAAGGCGGGCGAGGTCCTCATCGAGGTCATGGCGACGGGCATCTGCCACACCGACGCGTACACGCTGTCCGGGGCCGATTCCGAGGGGAAGTTCCCCTCGATCCTCGGCCATGAGGGTGCAGGCGTCGTGCGCGAGATCGGGGCGGGCGTGACCACGCTGAAGGTCGGCGACCACGTCATCCCGCTCTACACGCCGGAATGCCGCAACTGCAAGTCATGTCTGTCGCGGCGCACGAATCTTTGCACCGCGATCCGCGCTACCCAAGGGCAGGGCGTGATGCCGGACGGGACCAGCCGCTTCCGCTGCGAGGGCGCCGGCCCCGGCGCGAACGTCGTGTTCCATTACATGGGCTGCTCGACCTTCTCCAACTTCACGGTGCTGCCGGAGATCGCGCTCGCCAAGGTCCGCGAGGACGCGCCGTTCGACAAGATCTGCTACATCGGCTGCGGGGTGACGACCGGCATCGGCGCGGTTATCTACACCGCGAAGGTCTGGCCCGGCGCCAACGTCGCCGTGTTCGGGCTCGGCGGCATCGGGCTCAACGTCATCCAGGGCGCCCGCATGGTCGGCGCCGACAAGATCGTCGGCATTGACCTCAACGCGAGCAAGCGCGCCATCGCGGAGAAGTTCGGCATGACCCATTTCATCAACCCGGACGAGGTCGGCCGGGACAAGGTCGTGCAGGCGATCGTCGACCTCACGGGCGGTGGGGCCGATTTCTCCTTCGAGTGCATCGGCAATGTCCACACCATGCGCCAGGCGCTCGAATGCTGCCACCGGGGCTGGGGCGAATCGATCATCATCGGGGTCGCGGCCTCGGGCCAGGAGATCGCGACGCGGCCGTTCCAGCTCGTCACCGGCCGCGTCTGGCGCGGCACCGCCTTCGGTGGAGCGAGGGGGCGTACCGACGTGCCGAAGATCGTCGACTGGTACATGGAGGGAAAGATCAACATCGACGATCTCATCACCCACAAGCTGCCGCTCGACCGCATCAACGAGGGCTTCGACCTGATGCACGACGGCAAGTCGATCCGCGCCGTCGTCGAGTTCTGATGACCGGGTTTGGGTCGGATCGGCTGCGGCTGGAGCGCTCGAACAGGTGCTACGGCGGCAGTGTCGGGGTCTACGCTCACGGATCGAGCGAGATCGGCGGAGGCATGCGCTTCTCGATCTATCTGCCGCCCGCGGCCGATCGGGGCCCGGTACCTGCCTTGCTCTATCTCGCCGGCCTTACCTGCAATGAAGACACGTTCATGACGAAGGCCGGCGCCATTCCCCACGCCGCTGCCGCTGGGCTCGCCCTGGTTGCACCTGATACGAGCCCGCGCGACCGCCGCCATCCCGGCGACGACGCCGACTGGGATTTCGGCCTCGGCGCCGGCTTTTACGTCGACGCAACGCAGGCGCCCTGGCGCGACGGCTACCGCATGTACTCCTACGTCACGCAGGAGCTGCCCGCGCTGATCGCCGCGAATTTTCCCGTCGACGGGCAGCGCCTCGGCGTACTCGGACATTCCATGGGCGGCCACGGCGCGCTCGTGGCCGCGCTCCGGAACCCGCAGCGTTTCCGCTCCGTGTCCGCGTTCGCGCCCATTTGCGCGCCGATGGGCTGCCCGTGGGGCGAGAAGGCATTTTCGAACTACCTCGGGCCCGATCGCGATGCCTGGCGGGCCTACGATGCGGCCGAGCTCATCAGGGCTGGCGCGCGGGCACCCGAGATCTTGATCGACCAGGGCGAGGCGGACCAGTTCCTGGAGACGCAGCTCCATCCCCATCTTTTGGAGGAGGCCTGCCGCGAGACCGGGCAGCCTCTCCAGCTGCGTCGCCACCCGGGTTATGACCACTCATACTACTTCATCCAGACCTTCATCGCCGACCATCTCCGGCATCACAGCCGGGCCCTTTCGAACCGTTAACGCGCCATGCTGATCAAGCTTCGATCGGGTCGGACAGGGTCCGTCCGGAGCCGTCGAGGTTCTTCGCCTCGATCACGTAGCGGCACGCGCCGGGCTCACGGGCGTGCAGGAAAGCTGCGGACAGGAGCGGGCTCGGGTTCACGCGCTCGAACGAAGCGCCGGGCGAGCGGGCCGACAGCACGTCGAACGTCTGCATCCCGACATGCGCGCCGGGTGCCCAGGTGAGGAGGATGTTCTCGCGCTCGCTCAGGCCCGGCTGAGGCTCGGCGCGCAGGCGCACCGGCCGGCCCGGCGCCCGGCCGCCCGCCGGTTCGACGACGATGAGCGTTGCCGAAGGCAGCAGGACGGTAAGCTCGAGCGCGAGGCCGTCCGGGCCGACGACCTGCTGCTGCGCGACCGATACCCCGACCTCGGCTGCCGCTCGCATCGCGGAAAACTGGTCCGAGCGCGGGAGATCGGGCGCCTGCCACTTGTCCCAGAGATGGAACGCGCAGCCATGGGCGTCGTCGAGCCGCAACGTCGCGACGCTGTAAGCTCCGGGCGACAGACCCCTCAGCAGGAGCGACGCGCGCCGCTCGCCCGAGGCCCAGATCCGGTCGAGGCTGTTGTACAGAAGGACCGCCATTTGGTCCGCAGCCGAGCGGGTGGCGAAGAGACCGAGGCCAGACGCGTCGGGGTCGAGCGCCGCATCGGACGTTGTCGCGCAGCGCTCGGGGCCGAGCAGCGCGAGCATCTCGATGACCGCGAGCGCGGGCTTCTTGACGAGCTCGAACGGCATCGACGCGGCGCGGGCCACCTCCACACCCGCAAGGTCGGTGCGGTGCTCGGCCTGAGCCTTGACGATCCGGCGCCCGCCGAAATAGGCGAGATGCGTGCGATGCCCGAAGCGGCCGATGAAGCCGTTGTCGTTGCTCAGGATCGCGCAATCGACACCGGCGCCGTCCACCATCAGCCGCCGATGCTGGTCGGCCATCTTGGCGATCAGCGCGGCGTAGTAGGGCAGGGCGCGGTAGGTGTGCGGGACAAGCCAGCCGATCTCGGGATCGCACTCGTTATTGATGAATGGCAGGCCCGCGAAACGCGGGTGGCGCTCGCGGATGTAGTCGACCGCCTGGCGCTCGCGTTCGATGATGCCGAGCGTGCGCGGGGTGAGATCCTCCTCGTGCTCGCGCGAGCCTTTCTCGTGGACCGAGATGAAGTCGAGGCGGCCGCCGCGCTCGCCGGTCAGCGCGTTCAGCCCCTCGTCGCAGTGCGCGAGGAAGCGCCGGAACATCGGCGACAAGGTGAAGGCCGTGCCCGGCCCGCCGAAGCGGAGCGTGGGGTCGACCGCGTCGAGCCCGGCACGGCAGGCGTCGACGCAGTTCAGGAAGCCCTGCTCGCCCCAGCGCCAGAACGGCAGGTCAGGTTCGTTCCAGGTTTCGAACCACCAGGCCCGCACCTCGTCGCGCCCGTAACGGGCGACGCAGCGCGAGGCGAGCTCGGCGACGAGACCGCGCCAGGCTCGCACCTGCTCCATGTCCGTAAAGTCGTCGAACAGGTTCGAGGGATTGCCCATCAGCTCGAAGAACGGGCGCAGCCCTCGGTCGACGAGCGTGTCCAGCGCCTCGTTGAGAAGCGCCCAGTCGTACGAGATCTGCGCGCCGGTGCGTTTGGCGACGACGAGATCGAGGAGGTAGTGGACGCGCACGAACTCCAGTCCCCGGTTCGGGACGGCGCCGAGAAAGCTCAGCGTCTGGCGCATTTCCGGCAGGAGCAGAAGCTCGGCGGGGGTGAAGCCCGTGCAGCGCCAGAACTTCGGCAGCGGGCCGAGGACGCGCCCGGCGTCGACCGTGATCGTCGTCGGTGCCGGCCGGCAGGCCTGCGCGGCCGCCTCGGGCGCGGCAGCCGCCGCGGCGGCGAGAGCCGTCACGCCCCCGCCAGCGAGCGCCTGCCGCCGCGACAGCCTCGTCACGGCAAGCGCGCCTGGATCCGGCGGGCGATCTCGAACAGGCGCTGCTCGAGGAGCACCGGCGTTTCGCAAACATACGTCAAGGCTTGGCTGCGCTCTTCGAAGATGCGCCTGTCCCAGGCGAATTGGCTTTCGAGCGCGCGGCTGTCCTCGGTGGTCTCCGCACCGGGCGAGTCCTTGACCGCGCTGATCCGGTCGCTCTCGTCCCGAACCCGGTCGGCGAGGCGGCGCTGGCCGCGGGCATAGCGCTCGATGCCGTGCAGGACGCGATCGCGCTCGGTGTTGATCAGCTCGAGCACGCCCGCGAAAACGCGCGTGAGGCGCTGGGCTTTGTCCTGCGTGGCGTCGTTGGCGAAGGCGTCGATCAGCTGATCCGCCTCCTTGAGGCTGGTGCGGCGCGACGCGAGCTTTTGGGCAAGCGCCGCCGCCTCGAAGTCCTTGTCCCACTCGCCGGCCCCGGCGGGATCGGGCCCGCTCCACACGGCGCCGGCGCTGATCGTCGGCACCTTGCGCTGGACGCAAGGCCAATCCGGGTCCGGTCGCGGCTGTGCGATGGCCGCGGACGCGAGGAGCGTCATCCAGACCACGGCAGGGGTGAGCTTCGCCATCATCGGGCTTCTCCCTTCGGGCCGCCGCGCCGCGCCATCGTGCCATGGCCCGGATCGTAGGCCAGAACCGCAAGCACGAAGAACGCGAGCGTCGTTGCGAGCGCGACCGACGTGGAAATCGGCTCGAACGAGCCGTAGAGGGCGTGCCGCACCATCTCGACCGCGTGGGTGAACGGATTTGCGAGGCAGATCATGTAAAGGGGCTCGCTCGCCTCCCGGATGCGCCAGAGGGGGTAGAGGGCGGAGGAGGCGAAGAACATTGGGAAGATGACGAAATTCATCACGCTGGCGAAGTTTTCGAGCTGGCGCACGAGGGAGGACAGGAAGAGCCCGATCGCGCCGAGCATGAATCCGGAGAGGAGGAACGCCGGGAACGCCAGGAACAGCCCCGCGGCCGGCATCTCGACCTCCCACAGGCGTGCGACGGCGAGGAAGACGTAGACCTGGATGAGCGACACGGCGACGCCGCCGACGAGCTTTCCGAGAAGGAGGAACCAGCGCGGGAACGGGCTCGTCAAGAGCACACGCATCGAGCCGACCTCGCGGTCGTACACCATCGACAAGGACGACTGCATGCCGTTGAAGAGCTGGATCAT
>JAJKJG010000073.1 GCA_021154065.1 Methylobacterium sp. | reverse complement strand
GCCTGCCCCATCTCGCGCATCAGCGCCGGCACGAGGCGCCACATCAGCGGGTCCTTGGCGCCGAGAAGCTGGGCGTGGCGCATGGCCCGGCGCATGATCCGGCGCAGCACGTAGCCGCGACCCTCGTTCGAGGGCAGCACCCCGTCGGCGACGAGGAAAGACGCGGCGCGCAGATGGTCGGCGATGACCCGGTGCGAGGCCTTTTGCGGCCCGTCGGCGGAGACATGGGTCAGGTTCTCGACGGCGCCGATCAGCGCCCGCATCATGTCGGTGGCGTAGTTGTCGTGCGTGCCCTGCAGGACGGCGGAGATGCGCTCGAGGCCCATGCCGGTGTCGATCGAGGGCTTCGGCAGGGGTACGCGCTCGCCGGGCCGGATCTGCTCGTACTGCATGAAGACGAGGTTCCAGATCTCGATGAAACGGTCGCCGTCCTGATCGGCGGAGCCCGGCGGGCCGCCGGGGATGCTCTCGCCGTGGTCGTAGAAGATCTCGGAGCAGGGGCCGCACGGACCGGTGTCGCCCATCTGCCAGAAATTGTCCGAGGTCGGGATGCGGATGATCTTCGACTCGGGCAGGCCGGCGATCTTCCTCCAGAGATCGAACGCCTCATCGTCCTCGGAAAAGACGGTGACGAGGAGCTTGTCCTCGGCCAAGCCGAACTCCTTGGTGATCAGCTGCCAGGCGAGCTCGATCGCGACGTCCTTGAAATAGTCGCCGAAGGAGAAGTTGCCGAGCATCTCGAAGAAGGTGTGGTGCCGGGCGGTGTAGCCGACATTGTCGAGGTCATTGTGCTTGCCGCCGGCGCGCACGCATTTCTGCGACGTGACGGCGCGCGAATAGGGCCGCTTCTCGATGCCGGTGAAGACGTTCTTGAACTGCACCATGCCGGCGTTGGTGAACATCAGCGTCGGGTCGTTGCGCGGCACGAGCGGGCTCGACGGCACGACCTCGTGCCCGTGCTTGGCAAAGTAATCGAGGAAGGCCGACCGGATTTCGTTGACGCCGCTCATTGGGAGAGATGCTCGGGGGTGCTGGCGCCGCCGCGGGAGGGTGCCAGGTGCTTGTTTCGCCACGGTTCTAATCGGGGGGCAAGGGTCTGTCGAGGCGCACTCCACTTGGGTCATCCCGGCCGCAGCGCCGATGGCGCGTCCGGCAGGACCCAGACGAAAAAGCCGCCGCGATGGCTCGCGACGGCTCGGGGCGTCGGGACCTCGCGAGGCTTTAAGCCACGCCCTCGTCGAGGTCTTCGGCGCTCGGGCTCGCGTTCTCGAGGATGCGCTCGGCGACAAGACCGGAGTTCTGGCGGATCGCCGCCTCGATCCGGTTCGCGATGTCGGGGTTCTCGCGCAGGAAGCTCTTGGCGTTCTCGCGCCCCTGGCCGAGGCGCTGGCTGTCGAAGGAGAACCAGGAGCCCGACTTCTCGACCATGCCGGCCTTCACCCCGAGGTCGATGAGCTCGCCGACCTTGGAGATGCCCTCGCCGAACATGATGTCGAACTCGACCTGCTTGAAGGGCGGCGCGACCTTGTTCTTCACCACCTTGACCCGGACCTGGTTGCCGACCGCCTCGTCGCGCTCCTTGAGCGTCGAGATGCGGCGGATGTCGAGCCGCACCGAGGCGTAGAACTTGAGCGCGTTGCCGCCGGTCGTCGTCTCGGGCGAGCCGTACATGACGCCGATCTTCATCCGGATCTGGTTGATGAAGATCACCATCGTCTTCGAGCGCGAGATCGAGCCGGTGAGCTTGCGCAGCGCCTGGCTCATGAGCCGTGCCTGAAGGCCCGGCTGCACGTCGCCCATCTCGCCGTCGAGCTCGGCCTTCGGGGTCAGTGCCGCGACCGAATCGACGACGAGCACGTCGATGGCGCCGGAGCGCACGAGCGTGTCGGCGATCTCGAGCCCCTGCTCGCCGGTGTCCGGCTGCGAGATCAGGAGGTCGTCGAGATTGACGCCGAGCTTGCGGGCGTAAATCGGGTCGAGGGCGTGCTCGGCATCGACGAAGGCGCAGACGCCGCCGGTCCTCTGGGCCTCGGCGATGACATGGAGCGCGAGCGTGGTCTTGCCCGAGGATTCCGGCCCGTAGATCTCGATCACCCGGCCCCGCGGCAGCCCGCCGACGCCGAGCGCGATGTCGAGCCCGAGCGACCCGGTCGAGACGGTCTCGATCTCGACCGGCTTCGCGCCTTTGCCGAGCCGCATGATCGAGCCTTTGCCGAAGGCGCGCTCGATCTGCGACAGCGCCGCATCGATCGCCTTCGACTTTTCCTTGTCCTGCATGGGCGAGCTTTCCACTAACCTGAGCGCCGACTGTGACATGGCAACCGTCCTTATGGCAGAGGGGAAATTCGGATTCGCAAAGCCTGTGCAGGGATTTATGTACCCGGTTTGTTCTCAGGCGCAAGTTCTTTTTTCGTTCTCATGCTGGTCGCCGCGGCACTGTGACGAAAAGCTCACACGCGCCCACCGGCAACCGGCTACTCCGCGACGGCCTGCTTCACCGCCTCGACGAGCTGCTTGAGGCTGAAGGGCTTGGCGAGGAAGTTGAATTCCTCGCCTTCGGGCAGGTTCTTGCGGAAGGCGTCCTCGGCATACCCTGAGACGAAGATCACCTTGAGATCGGGATGGAGCTTGCGCAGCTCGCCGAGGAGCGTCGGCCCGTCCATCTCGGGCATGACCACATCCGAGACGACGAGATCGACCGGCTCCTGGCGCGCCTGGATGATCTGCAGCGCCTCGACGCCGGAGGCCGCCTCGAGCACGGTGTAGCCGCGGGCCGACAGCGCCCGCGCATTGACGGCGCGGACGGGATCCTCGTCCTCGACGAGAAGGATGACGCCCTGGCCGGTGAGGTCGGTCGCGGGCTTCTTGACCTCGGGCTCGGCCCGGATCTCCTCCTCCTCGGCGGTCGGGATGTGGCGCGGCAGGAAGACCCGGAAGCTCGTGCCCTGCCCGACCCCCGAATCGACGTAGATGAAGCCGTTCGATTGCTTGACGATGCCGAACACCGTCGACAGGCCGAGGCCGGTGCCCTTGCCGACCTCTTTCGTGGTGAAGAACGGCTCGAAGATCTTGTCCATCACCTCCGGCGGAATGCCGGTGCCGGTGTCCGACACTTCGATCATAACGAGCTCGGCCGTTGGCAACCCCTGCAGGTTGAGGGCAGCGGCCTCCGGGGCCGAGACGTTCGCCGTGCGAATCGTGACCTTGCCGCCGTCCGGCATGGCGTCGCGAGCATTGACGGCGAGGTTCACCACCACCTGCTCGAACTGGTTCACGTCCGCCTTGACGAACCAGAGATCCCGGCCGTGCCGAAGGTCGAGCTCGACGCGCTCGCCGAGGAGCCGCTTCAGCAGCATCGAAAGGTCGGAGAGCACGTCGCCGAGATTCAGGACCTCGGGCCGCATGGTCTGGCGCCGCGAGAAGGCGAGCAGCTGGCGCACGAGGCTCGCCGCCCGGTTCGCGTTCTGCTTGATCTGCATGATGTCCTGGAAGGACGGATCGGTCGGGCGGTGGTTCGCGAGCAAGAGGTCGGAATAGCCGATGATCGCCTGCAGCACGTTGTTGAAGTCGTGCGCGACCCCGCCGGCGAGCTGCCCGACCGCCTGCATCTTCTGCGCCTGGGCGAACTGCTGCTCGAGCTGGCGCTGCTCGCTGATGTCGAGCCCGTAGAGGATCGCCGCCTCGCCCTCGGCCTCGGCCTCGCCTTCGTTCGCCGGGCTCAGCCACAGCCGGGCGGAGCGGCTCGGCTCGCCGGCAAGCGCCAGATCCATCGGCGGGAGCTCGCCCCGGCCCTCGGCGACGGAGGCGAGCGCGGCGGCGATGCGCTCGCGGTCGCGCTCCGCGACGGTCTCGACAATCGAGCGCCCCTCGCCGTTCGCCCCGGTGCGCGGCAGCATTCCGAACAGCCGCGCGAACGAGCCGTTCGACCGCACGACGCGGCCGGCGCGGTTCACCGTCGCAATTGCGATCGGGGTCGCGTTGAAGAAGCGAGCGAAGCGCACCTCGGCGGCGCGCTGGCCCTCGTCGACATCCTCTCCCGGGGAGCGATTGAGGACGAGCGTGCGCGACGCGCCGGGCCTGCCGTCCTGGCCGAAGGCGACGCGGTGATAGAGCCGCACCGGCAGAGGCTGACCGCTGCGGCGTCGGAGATCGACGTCGAAGGTCTCCGTGCGCACGTCGCCGGAGGTCGCCGCGACGGAGGTCATCATGGCGGCGATGTTCGGCGACACCACGTCGGCGAGGCGCAGGCCGCCGGAGCCGACCTGCGCCAGATCGTGGCCAAGCCAGGCGGCAAGCGTCGCGTTCATGTAGATGACGGCGCCCTCGGGATCGATCGAGAGGAAGCCCGCCGGCGCGTGGTCGAGATAGTCGATCGCGTGCTGGAGCTCCTGGAACACGTTCTCCTGGCGCTCGCGCTCGTGCGTCACGTCGGCGATCGTCCACAGCGTGGCGGTCCGGCCGTTGGGGCGAGCGAGCGACCGCACGCGGATGCGATACCAGCCGAAATCGCGCCCGCCCGCCGGCGGCGGCGAGACCCGCACCTCCTCGCTCGCCGCGCGCCCGTCACGCGCCGCCTGGGCGAGACGGTAGATTGCCTCCGAGACCTCCGGGGCGCCGACGAACAGGCGCTCGACGGGCTTCAGATCCGCGAAGCTGTCGCCGCCGGCAAGAAGGAGGTAGCTCTCGTTGGCATAGAGGATGCGGCCGTCGTCCTCGACCACGACGAGCCCGTCGGCGGCGGTATCGGCCATCGCCTTGGTGAGGTCGTTGCGGGCGCCCTGGCCGCTGAACTGGACGGCCCCGATCGCCATCGCGAACAGGAAGAACACCCCGGCCATGCCGAGGAGCGCCAGGAGCAGCAGGATCAGCGGCTGGGCGCGCTCGGGAGCGACGAAGCTGAGGCTCAGCGCGGCGCCGACGAGGAGCGCGGCCAGGAATAGGAGCAGCCCGACCCGGCCGGGGCGCTCTGAGCGGTCGATCGACGCGCCGGTTGGTGTCTCGCTCGCTTCAGCCATGGAATAGCCGCGGTCCGTCCCCGATCACGGTTATGACGGACGCCGCCGCAGCCGCAAGACATAGCCGATCACTTCCGCCACGGCTTTATAGTGTTCGACAGGAATCTCCTCGTCGAGGTCGACGCTCGCGTGCAGCGCCCGGGCGAGCGGCGGGTTCTCGACCACCGGCACCCCGTGCTCGGCAGCGACCGCCCGGATGCGCAACGCGAGCCCGTCGACGCCCTTCGCGACGCAGAGCGGCGCCGCCATGCCGCTCTCGTACTGCAGCGCGACCGCATAATGGGTCGGATTGGCGACGACAACGGTCGCCTTCGGGACCGCGGCCATCATGCGCTTCCTGAGCCGCGTCAGGCGAATCTGGCGCAGGCGCGCCTTGATCTCGGGGCTGCCTTCGGTCTCCTTGAATTCCTCCTTCAGCTCGCGCTGCGTCATGCGCTGCCGGTTGCGCCAGGAGACGCGCTGGTAGATCGCGTCGCCGATCGCGAGGAAGGCGTAGATGGCGAGCACGCCGCCGAGGAGCTTCGTGGCCAGAGAAAGGGTCGCGGCGAGAAGCGCGCCGGGATCGAGCCGGGCGAATGCATCGAGGCGGTCGCGTTCCGACCACAGCACGGCGCCGGCGACCGAGCCTACGATCACGATCTTGAGCAGGCCCTTCAGAAACTGGGCGACGGCTTCGCGGCCGAAGACCCGCTTCGCTCCGCTGAACGGCGACAGGCGGCTGAGCTGCGGCCTGAGGGGCTCGCCCGACCACAGCGGCCGGTGCTGGATCGCGCCGCCGGCGAGTCCCGCCAGCATCACCGCCCCGAGCGGCATCGCCACCGCGGCCGCCCAGGCCATCAGCGCGCCGCGGCTCACGGCCGTCATCCCGGCCCCGTCGCTCGGAACGAGGTGAGCGTTCATGAGGAAGCCGCGGAGGTCGAGCGCGAGCGTGCGCGCGACCGGTCCCGAGAGGACGAGGATCGCGAGCGCGAAGCCGCCGAGCACGAAGAACGTGTTGATCTCCTGGCTCTTCGCGACGTCGCCGCGCTCGATCGCCTGGTCGAGGCGCCGTTGCGTCGGCTCCTCTGTGCGATCGTCCTTCTCGGGCGTGTCGGCCATGGTTGCTCCGCGGCCTCCGAGCTCTCGCATGAAGTCGCCAAGGGCCGAGACGAAGACCCCATCATGGTGCCGACAACCGCGAGCAGCACCGCCATCCCGATCAGGATGGTGGCCGGCATGGCGAGGAAGAACACCTGCAGCTGCGGCATCAGCCGCGAGAGCACGCCAACGCCGAGGTTGAACAGGATGCCGAAAGCGATGAACGGGGCGGCGAGCTGAACGGCGAGCGCGAAGCCCCGCCCGACGGCCTTGATCGCGAGCGCCGCCGCATCGCCGGTGCCCGGGATACCGGTCGGCGGCAGGAAGGCGTAGCTGTCGCGGATCGCCGCGATCGCGAGATGATGCAGGTCGAAGGCGAAGATCAAGGTCAGGCCGAGAAGGCTCAGGAAGTTGCCGACCGCCGCCTGCTGGCCACCCATGGTCGGGTCGACCGTCATGGCGAAGGCAAGCCCGAGCTGCTGCGCCACGATGTTGCCGGCGGTCTGCAGCGCGGCGACGACCATGCGGACGCTGAGCCCGAGCATGAAGCCGACGGCAAGTTCGCCGGCAAGAAGCGCCAGCGCCGATTGCGGCGCGGCGCTCGCCGGCAGGAGCGTCCGGGTCAGCGGGAACAGCACGACGCTGAGGAGGAGCGCGAAACCGAGCCGCAGCCGCGGCGAGATCATCCGCTCGCCGATGCCGGGCATGAGCATGACCAGCGTGCCGATCCGGGCAAAGGTCAGCATGAAGGCGGTCGCTAGCTCCGGGATCGCGAAGGTCATCG
>JAJKJG010000072.1 GCA_021154065.1 Methylobacterium sp. | reverse complement strand
TCGGCCCGATAGGCGATCGGCTGCGTCCACTGCCCGAAGGGGACGTAGACCACCTGCTCGATCGCGCGCTTCTGCAGGTCGCGGGCGACCTTCATCTTCTCTTCGTCCGTATGGGCGAAGCCGTAGGCGCTGCGCAGCTTCTCGACCTCGGCGTCGCAGGGCCAGCCGAACAGACCCTTGTCGCAGGCCGCGCCGATCCAGGTGTGCAGGATCGGATTCGAGCCCCCGACCGTGCCCGAGGTGGTGACGAAGATGTTCCAGCCGCCCTGCGCCGGCGGCTCTTTCTTCGCCCGGCGCGAGACGACCGAGCCCCAGTCCATCGCCTGCGCGTCGACGTTGAGCCCGGCCTCGCGCATCGCCTGCACCAGCACCTGCGTCGCCGGCGTGATGGTGACGTGGTCGGTCGCCTGCAGAACGGTGATCGGCTCGCCCTTGTAGCCGGCCTCCTTGAACAGCTGCAGCGCCTTCTTCGGGTTGTATTCCTTCATCATCTCGCTGCCGGCATCGTTACCGAGCGCCGAGCCGCAGACGATGAGCGCGTGGCAGACCGTGTAGTACTCGGAATCGCCGACGATGGCGCGCAGGAAGTCCTCCTGGTTCACCAGGTAGTACATCGCCTGGCGCGCCTTCACGTTGTCGAACGGTGGGTGGAGATGGTTCAGGCGGATGAGCCCGAAGGTCGAGTCGATCTTGCCGGTCTTCATCAGCTTGACGCCGCGGGCCTTCGCCAGGATCGGCAGGAAGTCGATGCTCGGCGCCTCGTAGAAGTCGATCTCGCCGTTGACGAGCGCCGACATCGCCGTCTGCGGATCGGCAATCCAGACGAGCTCGAGGCGGTCGACCTTCGGCACCTTCGAGCCGGCAAAGGAGGACGGCGGCTCGTTGCCCGGGCGCGGCACGTAATCGGCGTTCTTCAGATACACCGTCTTGCTGCCCGGCACCCATTGCTCCTTGGCGAACTTGAACGGGCCCGAGCCCACGACCTCTGTGATCTGCGTGTTCGGGTCGGTCAGCGCCTCCTTCTCGCGCATGATGATCGGCACCGAGGTGCCGGACTTGCCGAGCGACTCGAGCACCATCGAGTACGGCTCCTTCAGCACTAGGCGGAAGCTCTTGTCGTCGATCGCCTCGAGCTTGTCGGTGAAGGAGAACAGGCGCTGCCCGACGGGGTCGCGCGCCGCCCAGCGCCGCAGCGAGGCGACCACGTCCTTCGTCGCGACCGGGCTGCCGTCGTGGAACTTGAGACCGTCACGCAGCGTGAAGTCGTAGGTCTTGCGATCCTCGCTGACCGTGTATTTGCCGACCATCTGCGGGTGGGCGCGCCCGTCCTCGTCGTTGCCGAACAGGGTGTCGTAGACGATCATGCCGTGGATGCCGGCGATGGTCTGCGTCGTCCAGAACGGGTCGAGCGTGCGCACGTCGGCGTGCATCACGGCCCGCAGCACCTTCTCCTGCGCCTGCACCGCCGGGGTCGCGACGAAGGCTCCGGCGGCGATCGCCGCCGCGGCGGTCCAGCGGGCGGGAAGGAAAGCGGGCTTGCCGGTCATGACGCAGTCTCCCGAGAGGCGCACCGCGCCGTTGCCGGCAGCCTATGTCCATCCGGCACGGGCGCGCAATGCTGGCGGGCGGGCTAGCCGCGCGGCAGCGGGACGCGCCATAGTTCGCGCCGGATCGGCCGTGCCGGGGGAGGAGACAGGATGGCGCCACGCATCGCGCTCATCGGGTTCATGCTCGAATCGAACGCCTTCGCCCCGGTCGCGGACGAGGCCGAGTTCCGCCAGAAGCACTGGATCGAAGGCGAGGACATCGTCGTCGACGCGCGCTCGCCGGTGCCGCGCGATCCCGGCGGGTTCGTCGGCTTCTGCCGCGCCATGGACGAGACCGGGCCGTGGCTGCCGGTTCCGCTCGCGATGACGAGCGCCGGCGCGAGCGGCCCCGTCGAGCAGGGCTTCTTCGACCGCTTCGTGCGGCTCGTCGAGGAACGGCTGCGGGCCGCGCTCCCGGTCGACGGCGTCTACATCCAGGCGCATGGCGCCTGCCGCGGCACCGTCGACCTCGATCCCGAGGGCACGCTGTTTGCGGCCGTGCGCGCAATCGTCGGGCCGCGGGTCCCGGTCGTGGCAACGCTCGACCTCCACGCCAACGTCTCGCGCCGGATGGTCGAGGCGACCGATCTCCTCATCGCCTACCTGACCAACCCCCATATCGACCTCACTGACCGCGGTCACGAGGCCGGCCGCGCCATGCGCGAGCTCCTTGCCGGCACGCGGACCGCCAAGGCCTTCGTCAAGCTGCCGATCCTGCCGCCGCAGGTGGCGCTGCTCTCCGACCGCGGCCCCTACGGCGAGGCGATCGCCAAGGGCCAAAGCCGGGTCGGCGGGCCGATCCTCAACGTCTCGGTGCTCGGCAATTTCAGCTTCGGCGACTCGCCGAAGACCGGCATGTCCGTCGTCGTCACAGCCCGCGGCGACCAGGCCGCGGCGGACGGGCTCGCGCGCGAGCTCGCCCAGGACCTGTGGAGCGCGCGCCACCGCTTCACCCCTCGCCTGCTCTCGATCAAGGAGGCGACGCGGCGCATGCTCGACGCGAGCGCCGGTCCGGCAAAGCCGGCCCTGCTCTTTGCCGACGTCGCCGACAATCCGGGCGGCGGCGGACGCGGCAACACGACCGCCATCCTCAAGAGCTTCCTCGACGCCGGCGTCGCCGGCGCTGCCTTCGCGGTCCACACCGATCCGCCGCTCGTGGCGGAGGCGCACCGGCGCGGCGTCGGGGCGCGCTTCACGGCCCTCCTCAACCGCGACGAGACGGACCCAGGCTCGGCGCGGCTCACTGCGGAGGCGGAGGTGATGCAAGTGAGCGACGGCGAGATCGTCGGCCGGCGCGGCACCATCGGCGGACGGCGCTTCAGCCTCGGCCCGTCGGCCTGGCTGCGGCTCGACGGCCGGCTCGACGCCGTCTTCATCTCCATCCGGCACCAGTGCTTCGACACCGAGATGCTGGAGCATCTCGGCCTCCGGGTGCCGGCGCTGCGCGGGCTCGTCCTGAAGTCGCGCGGCCACTTCCGGGCCGGCTTCGACGATATCTTCACCGACGAGCAGATCCGGGAGGTTGACGGTCCGGGGCTCGCGACGCCGGTGCTGACGCGCGTGCGGTGGACCGGCATCACGCGGCCGATCTGGCCGCTCGACCCCGACATGAGCTGGCGCGTTCCGGACGACGTCGCGGTCGCCTGAGAGAACCAGTCAGCGGCGCGCGCGCCGCTCGATGGGCCGATCAGGGCTTGCGGGCCGCGGCCTTCGGCGCATCCGCGGGACGCGTGCTGCCGGTCTGGGACACGCGGTCCCGGGCTTGGTCGACGCGCTTCGTCAGGGCGGCGAGCTCCTGCTGCGCGGCAGCGAGTTTGGCGCGTGTTTCGGCCCAAGCCTCGACCGATCGGCCGTATTCGACGCGCGCGGAACCGAGCTTTGCCTCGACCTGCTTCAGCTCGCCGGTCGCTTGCTGCAGCTTTTGATGGTTGGCGAGGACCACGTTGCGCTCCGTGGTCAAGCTGCCGACCTGCTCGGCCAAGCGGCGCGACGACCAGGCCGAATAGGCAAAGCTGCTCCAGCCGACGACAGCCGCAAGACCAAGGCCGCAACCGATGAGGAAAGACCGTTCGGTCCGGCGGAGCAGATGAAGCATGGACGCCTCGGGTACTGTGAGGAGCGATGAGCTCAGAATGCGCGCGCGCGGTTAACGATGCGTGAGGGCGCCGGGACGGAACGCGCGCCGATTTCACCCGTTGCCGGGGTGGAGGTGATCCAATGTGGCAGCGTGCATTCGTGCTGGCGCTCGCGATCGGCGGCGCGCCGCTCTTGTCCACCGCGCCGGCGGCGGCGCAAGGTTATATGCCCTGGCCGCCCCCGCCCGGCATGACGGCGGGCGAATACGCAGAGCGCTACGGGCATCGCCGGGATTGGGGTGCCGCTCGGCCTCAGCCCGGCTGGCAGGAGCGGGCCTATCGGCGTGACCTCGACGAAACCGGCTCCCTTCGCGGGCGCGGCCAACGCGGTTGGGATCGGGGCCATCCGGGTTGGGACGGATATTCGCGGCCGGGGCGGCCGACGCCGCCTGCCGGCATGACGTGACAGGAATACGAGGCCTATCGGGCGGGAAGCGGCGGCGGATAGCCCGAAAGCGAAGCGCCAAGGAAAAGGCCCCGGATCGCTCCGGGGCCTCTTCGATTCCGACGAGGGGGCGGTCAGTAGTCCATGCCGCCCATTCCGCCCATGCCGCCGCCGCCCGGCATCGCCGGCGCAGCTTCCTTCTTCGGAGCCTCGGCGATCATCGCCTCGGTCGTGATGAGGAGGCCGGCAACCGACGCCGCACCCTGGAGCGCCGCGCGGACGACCTTCGCCGGATCGACGATCCCGGCCTGGAGCATGTCGCCATACTCCTCCGTCTGGGCGTTGAAGCCGAAGGTCTGCGACTTGTTGTCCCTGATCCGGCCGACCACGATCGAGCCCTCGACGCCCGAGTTCTCGGCGATCTGACGGATCGGAGCCTCGAGCGCCTTGAGCACGATGTTGATGCCGGCCTGGACGTCCGAGTTGTCGCTCGACAGCTTCTTGACGGCGGCCGTCGCACGCAGGAGCGCGACGCCGCCGCCGGCGACGATGCCCTCCTCGACCGCGGCGCGGGTCGCGTGCATGGCGTCGTCGACGCGGTCCTTCTTCTCCTTGACCTCGACCTCGGTCGAGCCGCCGACGCGGATGACCGCGACCCCGCCCGCGAGCTTCGCCAGGCGCTCCTGGAGCTTCTCGCGGTCGTAGTCCGAGGTCGTCTCCTCGACCTGCGCCTTGATCTGGGCGATGCGGGCCTGGATGTCGGGCTTCTTGCCGGCGCCGTCGATGATCGTCGTGTTCTCCTTCTCGATGCGCACGCGCTTGGCGCGCCCGAGCATCTGGAGGGTGACGTTCTCGAGCTTGATGCCGAGATCTTCCGAGATCGTCTGACCGGCGGTGAGGACCGCGATGTCCTCGAGCATCGCCTTGCGGCGATCGCCGAAGCCCGGCGCCTTCACGGCAGCCACTTTCAGGCCGCCGCGCAGCTTGTTGACGACGAGGGTCGCCAGCGCCTCGCCCTCGATATCCTCGGCGATGATGAGGAGCGGCTTGCCGGTCTGCACCACCGCCTCGAGGATCGGCAGCATCGCCTGCAGCGACGACAGCTTCTTCTCATGGATCAGGACGTAGACGTCCTCGAGCTCGGCGATCATCTTCTCGGCGTTGGTGATGAAGTACGGCGAGAGATAGCCGCGGTCGAACTGCATGCCCTCGACGACGTCGAGCTCGGTCTCGGCGGTCTTTGCCTCCTCGACCGTGATCACGCCCTCGTTGCCGACTTTCTTCATCGCCTGCGCGATCATCTGGCCGATCGAGGTGTCGCCGTTCGACGAGATCGTCGCAACCTGCGCGATCTCCTCGGAGGACTTCACCTTCTTGGCCCGGGCCTCGATGTCCTTCACGACCTCGGCGACGGCCATGTCGACGCCGCGCTTCAGGTCCATCGGGTTCATGCCGGCCGCGACCGACTTCGCGCCCTCGCGCACGATCGAGGCGGCGAGCACCGTCGCCGTCGTGGTGCCGTCGCCGGCGACGTCGCTCGTCTTCGAGGCCACTTCGCGCACCATCTGGGCGCCCATGTTCTCGAACTTGTCGGAGAGCTCGATTTCCTTCGCGACGGTGACGCCGTCCTTGGTGATGCGCGGCGACCCGTAGGACTTCTCGATCACGACGTTGCGGCCCTTGGGGCCGAGCGTGACCTTCACCGCATTCGAGAGGACTTCAACGCCGCGGAGCATCTTGTCGCGCGCATTGGTTGAGAATTTCACGTCTTTGGCAGCCATGGGGCTGTGCCTCCTGTCAGGGGGAAAGTGATGCTAGGCCGCGCCGACGAGATTCTTGATCTTCTTCGCGATCGTCTGCTCGACGATGCCCATGATGTCGCTCTCCTTCATGATCAGGAGATCCTCGCCATCGATGCGCACCTCGGTGCCCGACCACTTGCCGAAGAGAATCCGGTCGCCGGCCTTCACGTCGAGCGGGACGATCTTGCCGCTCTCGTCGCGGGCGCCGGGACCGGCGGCGATGATCTCGCCTTCCTGGGGCTTTTCCTTCGCCGTGTCCGGGATGATGATGCCGCCCTTGGTCTTCTCCTCGGCGTCGATGCGGCGGACGACGACGCGGTCATGCAGCGGACGGAATTTCATCGGCAATGCCTCCAATGCCAGTGCAGCTTCGCTGCGGAAGCCTGCTCTAGCACTCTAAGGGGCTGAGTGCCAACAACGAAGTTGGCCCCTGAGCGAAGTGGCGCGGCCGCTCACCGGGAAGGGCGGCCGGCCTTCACGCGCCAGATGCGGAACCCCGCTCAAGAACGGGCCGGCAACAGACGCTCCGACCGCTGGACCTCGGCGTTCTCAACATCACTTGTTCTCGACGGCGGCGATGAGCTTCTGCAGGAACCCGTCGATGGCCTTGTTGTCGATCCAGCGCGCGACCGCCACGAGGTCATGCTCGGGATCGACGTAGACGAGGTTGGTGCCGTTGCCGATATGCGCGAAAGCGCTCGCCGGCGCGCTCGGCCATAGCTTCTGGTTCGTGTTGAGAAAGAAGTTCATGAACCCGTAGGTCGGCTCCGGGCCGGTGGGCGTGAGCGCCCGCGCGATCCACTGCTCCGACAGAAGCTGGCGATCCTTCCACTTGCCGCGCCGCAGCGTCAGGTACCCGAAACGCGCCATATCCAGGGCGTTGATGTACATGCCGCCGCCCCAGTGCCCTCCCCCGGTCATCGACTGGACGACGCTGCCGTCCAGGATCACCCACGAGTTCTCGTAGCCGAACCAGCGCCACGTGTTCGACGCACCGATCGGATCGAGGATGTTCTCCTTCAGCACCTGCGGCAGCGGCCGTCGCCAGAGGTTCAGCGTCGCCAGGGCCAAGGCATTCACACGCGTGTCGTTGTACTTGTAGGCCGTCCCCGGCTTGTTGCGCGGCCGGGTGGTCCACTGGGCCGGGTTTTCGCCGGGCCGGTCGGCCCAGTCGGGCTTGCCCCAAAGCGTCCCTTCCCAGTCGCTGGTTTGACGCAGCATGTGGTCCCAGGTGATTTGGGAGTTGTGCGGGCCCTCGAACGGGAAGATCAGGTCGCTCGACCCGATGCGATCCGATTTGTTCGCGGCCGGGAGCGGATTGTAGACCTGCACCGGGCCGACGTAGTCCTTCACCGGGTCGTCGAGGCTCTTGATCATGCCACGGTCGTAGGCGACGCCGACGACGCTCGACAGCATGCTCTTGGTCACGCTGTGCGTCATGTCCACGCGGTTCACGTCGCCCCATTGGGCGACGATATAGCCGCCGTGGACGACGATCCCGGTCGGATCGCCGCGTTCGCGGATCGGCCCGATGGCATACCCGAAAGGCTCGCGGCCGAACGTCTGGTAGTGGTTCATGACGAGGTCGCGCGGAGCCTTCGTCTCGCCAGCGATCGCGGCCTCGACGGCCTGCTTCAGCAGGGCTTCGCTGATGCGCGCCTCGGCCGGGGTTCTCCGTTCCCAATCCGCGCTTGGAAAATAACTCGCACCTGCCGTCTGGGCGGTCGCGAGTTGCGGCGAAACACAGAGGATCGCGAACAGCGACAGCCCCACGGCAGCGCGAGGTCCGAGCATGCGTTTTCTCCGGTTCGTTGGTCAGGCCAG
This sequence comes from Methylobacterium sp., assembly GCA_021154065.1. The sequence goes on along the minus strand of JAJKJG010000072.1, from coordinate 10,861 downwards.
ATCTTGCCGCGGCACCGTTTCCGCGACGGCCGCTCTCGAGCGAGCGGGCTCAGCGCTTCATGTCATAAAGCCGATCGACGATCCATGCCTCGTTTTCGTCGAGGGCACGTTCCGGGTCGCGATGCGGCTCCCCGCCCCAACCCCGTCATGAGGCAAGCTGATTGCGAATCGGCAGGCTCCTGATGCGCTTCCCGGTGGCCGCGAACACCGCGTTTGCGAGCGCCGGCGCGACGGGCGGAACGCCGGGCTCGCCGACCCCGCCGAGGGGCTGGCCGTAGTCCTCGGCCGGGAGCACATGCACGCGGATCTCGCGCGGCGCTGAATCCATCCGCGTGACCTCATAGCCGTCGAAGTTGTTCTCCTGGACCCGGCCGTTCTTGAAGGAGATCTCGGCCGTCGTCGCGAGCCCGATCCCGAAGATGACGGCGCCCTCCATTTGCGAGCGCACGCGGTCGAGGTTCACCCGCGGTCCGCAGTCGATGGCGATATCGACCCGCGGAATGACAAGCTTGCCGCCGGCCTCGACCTGTACCTCCGCCGCCACCGCCACGTAGCTGACGAAGCTGTAATGGCCGGCGATGCCGAGCCCGCTGCCCTTCGGCATGCTGCGGCCCCACTGGATGCCGTCCGCCACGGTTTCGACGACGCGCCTGAGGCGGCCGGTGTCGATCGGGTAGCGCTTCGGATCCTCGCCATGGTTCCAGACGTCGCCGATCGCCGTCGGATCGATGAGGCGCGCCGGGCCGATCAGATCGAGCAGGTAGTCCTTCGGATCGCGTCCGGCCGCATGCGCGAGCTCGGCGACGAAGGACTGGATCGCGAAGGCGTGCGGAACGTTCGAGACCGACCGGAACCAGCCGATCCGGGCATGCGCCACGGCCTCCGGGTTCTCGGCCCGGATGTTCGGGATCGCGAACGGCGTGTTGACGAGGCCCATGCCGAGCTCGAACGGCAGCTCGTGCTTCGGGTCGGGAGCGAAGATCGAGCCGATGGTCGGCGCGGCGCTGCGGTGCAGCCAGGCGACCGGCAGCCCCTTGTCGTCGAGGCCGGCCTCGATCCGCTCCACGGACACGGTATGATAGAAGCCGTGATGAAGGTCGTCCTCGCGCGTCCAGGTGACCTTCACGGGAGCGCCGTCCATCGCCTGGCTGAGGAGCCCGGCCTCGATCACGAAGTCGGGTTTCGACTTGCGGCCGAAGCCGCCGCCGAGGAGCGTCACGTTGACGGTGACGTTCTCCTCCTTCAGCCCCAGGCGCTCGGCGAGCCGCGTGCGCGTCGTCTGCGGCGCCTGCACGCAGGCCCAGGCCTCGCACTTGCCGTCCCTGATGCGCACGAGCGCCGCCGGCGGCTCCATCGGCGACTGCGCCAGGTGCGGGATGTAGTACTCGGCCTCGACGCGCTTTGCCGCCTTTGCCATCGCGGCATTCACGTCGCCTTGCTCGCGCACGACCTTCCCGGGCCGGCGCGCCGCGCTCTCGAGTTCGGCGCGGTAGGTGTCGGACGAATAGGCGGCGTGCGGGCCGTCGTCCCACACGATCTTGAGCTTGTCGCGGCCCTGCATCGCGGCCCAGGTGTTGCGGGCGACGACGGCGACGCCGCCGAGCGGCTGGAACTCCGACGGGATCGGCGGCGCGTCGATCCGCACCACCCTGACGACGCCCGGCACCTTCAGGGCGTCGGCGTCATCGACGCTCTTCACCTTGCCGCCGAAGACCGGCGGGCGCGCGACGACGGCGTGCAGCATCCCCTCGGCGCGCGCGTCGATCCCGTAGATCGCCTTGCCGGTCGTGATGTCGCGGTTGTCGATGAGCCCGACCACCTTGTCGATTCCGATGTAGCGGAACGACGCCGGGTCCTTCAGCTTCAGCGTCTCGCGCGCCGGGACCGGCAGCGCCGCCGCGGCGGCGGCGAGCGCGCCGTAGCCGAGCGTGCGCTTCGTCGCCGCGTGCACGACGGCGTGGTCCGTAGCCTTCACTTCCGAGATCGGCACGCCCCATTGCTGGGCGGCAGCTTGCTCGAGCATGGTCCGGGCTGCGGCGCCGGCGCGGCGCAAGGGCATGAAGAAGTGGCGCAGCGAGCGCGAGCCGTCGGTATCCTGGTTGCCATAGCGCGCTTCGTCGCCCGGCGCCTGCGCGATGCGGACCTTCGACCAGTCGGCCTCGAGCTCGTCGGCGACCACCATCGCGACCGAGGTGCGCACGCCCTGTCCCATCTCCTGCCGGTGGCAGGTCACGGTGACCGTACCGTCGGGGGCGATGGCGACGAAGATGCGCGGGTCATCGCGCCAGCCTTGCGGCATGCCGTCGGCGCCGAACTTCTTCTCCTGCGCGCCGGCCCCGCCGGGCAGCCCGACCGCGAGCACGAGTGAGCCGGCGGCGACGCCGCCGAGGAACGAGCGCCTGCTGACGTTCGCGAGCACGAAGCCGTGGTTCGTCATGGCCGGGCTCCCTTCGCGGCCTGCTTGATGGCGGCGCGGATGCGGGGATAGGTGCCGCAGCGGCAGATGTTGCCGCTCATGATGGTGTCGATGTCCTCGTCGCTCGGATTCGGCGTGTCCTTGAGAAACGAGGCGGCTTGCATGATCTGCCCGGCCTGGCAGTAGCCGCACTGCGCGACGTTGAGATCGCGCCAGGCGACCTGGACCGGGTGGTCGCCGTCCGGCGAAAGCCCTTCGATGGTGGTGATCTTCGTGCCGAGGGCGGTCGACATCGGCGTCTGACAGGCGAACGCCGGGGACCCGTCGAGATGGACCGTGCAGGCGCCGCATCGGGCGATGCCGCAGCCGAACTTCGTCCCCGTGAGGCCGAGCTCGTCGCGGAGATACCACAGCAGCGGCATGTCCGGATCGCCGTCGTAGGAGCGCTCCGTCCCGTTCACGACGAGAGTTGGCATGGCGGTCTCTCCAGAGGACGTAAGGCGCCGCGCAATTTGCGGCTCAGGCAACCAGGTGCGATGGAGCCTGCGCCCGGTTGGGCCCAAAAGGAAATAACGTTCGGGTTACTGCGCCGGACCGAGCTCGCGCCTCGCCTCGGCGACGGCTTCGGAACAGCCGGCCGCGTTGCCTTCCCGGTCGAGGGCTCGGGCCCGGTCGAGCGCCGCCTTCGCCTTCATCGGCCTGTCGCCGCCGGCGAGCGGGGTCACCGCCGACGTGGCCTTGACGTCGTGCTCGGGCAGCTTCTGCACCGCCCCGCCCGATGCCTGGCGCTGCGCGTCGGCCTGCATGGCTTGCGCCTGCCGCGACGCCGCGACGCCCTCGCCGCCGCCGGAGAGCGCGGCAGCCTTGCTCGAAGCGTCGTCGATGCGGGCTTCGAGAGCGCGAATGTGATCCTCGCACGGAGACGCAAGAGCCGGGACGGAAAGAAGCGTGGCGAGCGCGCTCGCCGTGAGAAGCCCGGAGCGACGCATCGTCCTCTCCCGTGATGGCAACCCAACTCGGCTCATCGCCGCGAGTTCCGCGGCGCGTGGCGGCGGTCGCAAGGCCATCCACAGCGGTCGACCTCGACACGGCATCGGCGAAGGCCTGCGAAGCCTCCTGGTCAGGTTACGTCGTTGTTCCTCGCCGCGATGGCGAGCGGGGAACGAGTTGAGGGGCACATCAGAGGTCGCTCTTGGCGAGATCCCACATCAGCCGGTAGAGGCCGGTCGAGACGACCGCGGCGCTCGGCGCCGTGAAGCGGGCCTTCATGACCTGCCGAACCGCTTCGAGTTCGCTGCCATCGATCAGCACGTACCAGTCGCCGGCGCCGGGGTTCGGCTCGTCGGGCTGGTTGAGGTTCCGTGACAGCTCCGGGTCGCTCTCGACAAGGTGCAGCGAGATGATGCCTTGGAGCATACCCGGATCGAGCAGCAGGGAGAGACGCGTCCGCAACGCGTCCTTGCTCGCCGCGCCCGGGCGGAGGCGGACGACCCCAAGAACGGCGCCGCGGCCCTGGCCCCGGCTCACGGAGACGCAGCCGACCACCCGGCCGAAATTCCGGAAGCGCGATATGTGCTTCTTCGACCAATCCGTCTGGTTCGCCAGCACCGTCTTGTAGGCCGGGCTGCTCAGTGCCTCGAAGCGGTCCGTCGAGTAGGTGCAGAAATACTTGGTCGGGGCTTCCTCGGCGATCCAGCGCCTTGCCTCGAGAAAGCCCTCGATGCCGACGCGCTCGGCGAGATGCTCGCGGTCGTACCAGAGATTGAAATCCTGCTCGTCGGCGGGGTCCACGTCCATCGACGTGATGAGCATCCCCTTGCCTGCCAGGGGCATTCCGAACGCCTCCCGTTTGTGTCGGCCGCGAGCGCCCGCAGACGCCGGCGCACGATCCGAGCCTCTAGCTTGCTTTGGACGGAGGTCAAAGTCCCGGGAGCAGCCTCGCGGTCCGGCTATTCTTGCCGGCGATCGCCCTCGCGCAAGGCATCCGGGCCCTGCGGCAGCACCGCCTTGAGGCTCGTCTCGACCGTGACGAAGTGCAATCCCGGCCTGGGGAGGATCTCGGTCAGCAAGCCAAGCTCATCCTGGGCGCGAATGCGCCTCGCCTCGAAGCCGAAGGCCGAGGCGACGAGGTCGAAATCCGGGACTGCGAAATCGGTGCCGACGACGCGGCCCGGATAGTGCTTCTCCTGCTGGACGCGGATCGAGGCGTAGCTTCGATTCTCGGACAGGATCACCTTGAGGGAGAGCTTCCGTTCGCCGCAGAGCGCGAGCTCGTTGCCGGTCATGAGGAAACCGCCGTCGCCGACGAAACAGATGACCGGCCGTTCCGGATGGCGTAGCGCCGCCGCGATTGCCGCCGGGACACCGAAACCCATGGCGCCCGAGATCGGCGCGAGAAGCCGCTGCGGCGGCCTGAAGGGCATGATTCGATAGACCGGCGCGCCGAAAGTGCCGGCATCGACCGTAACGATGGCATCTTCCGGCAAGTGGCGTCCGACGATTTCGACCACGGACTCGAAGGGCACGCCGTCGACGACCTCGAAACGCCGCGGCGCGGCGATGCGGCGCTGCTCGGCCTTGAGCCGATCGATCCAGGCCGCACGATCGCCGCTGCGCGCTGAGGCGGGCGGGCCGAGCATCTCGATCAAGGTCCGTGGGTCTGATGCGATTGCAAGATCGGTCGCGAAGTGGGTGCCGATCACCGCCGAGTCGGGATGCACGTGGGCGAGCCGCATCTCCGGCCGCACCAGTTGCGGAAAGGTCCAGCCCTGGGTCGTGATATCGCTCAGGCGGGCGCCGAGCACGAGCAAGAGGTCGGCGTCGCGCAGGATCGCCATCTGAGAGGCAGGGTTCGACAGCCCCATGTCGCCGGCGTAGAGCCGGTGGGCGTTCGAGAAGAGGTCCTGCCGGCGGAAGGACACGACGGTCGGCACCTCCCAGCTCTCGGCGAAAGAAAGCAAAGCTTCTCGCCCGCCGCGCCGGTCGAGGCTGCTGCCGGCGAGCACGAGCGGGCGCTCGGCCGCCGCGAGCCACGCCCGCAAGGTTGCGACGTCCTCCGGATGGGGCGCCGCCCTCACCAACGCCTGCGGATGCACCGGCTCGGCATCGATCCGCGCCGCGAGCACATCCTCCGGCAGCGCGATGACGACCGGCCCCGGGAGCCCGGTCATGGCAACCTGCAGGCCCCGCAGGATCGTCTCGGGAATGCGCGACGGATCGGCGACCTCCGCCACCCATTTGGCGATGCCGCCGAACATGCAGGCGTAATCGATCTCCTGGAACGAGTCGCGACGCAGGTCGGCCGCGGCCACCTGCCCGATCAGCAGGATCAGCGGCACCGCATCCTGCTGCGCGGTGTGGACCGCAATCGCGGCGTTGCTCGCGCCCGGGCCGCGGCTCACGCAGGCGACGCCGGGACGGCCGGTGAGGCGCGCATCGGCGAGCGCCATGAAGCCCGCCCCGGCTTCGTGGCGGCACACCACCGTGTCGATGTCGGGCCGGCCATGGAGCGCGTCGAGCAACGCGAGATAGCTCTCGCCCGGGACGCAGAAGAGGCGGTCGATGCCGTGCGCGACGAGGCTCGCGACGATCAGTTCTGCGGCGGTCGGCATGGATGCTCCGTGCATTGTCCGGCGCTTTTGGCTTGTCAGGCTGGCCGGAAACAAGCTGAAATGCAGGCTGCACGGACAAACTCGGGAGGAAGCACGTGAGAAAGCCGCTCGACGTGCGTTCGAGTGCGCCCGAAGGCTCGGTTGCGCCCGCGGTACTGCACCGGATCGTCGTCGTGGGCGGCGGTGCCGCCGGCCTTGAGCTCGTCACCAGGCTCGGCGACACGCTCGCGAGGCGCGGACGAGCCCGGGTCGCGCTCGTCGATTGCTCCCGTACTCACATCTGGAAGCCCCTGCTCCACGAAGTCGCTGCCGGCAGCATGGATATCGGGGCCCATGCCGTCGACTACCTGGCGCAGGCCCACCAGCACCATTTCCAGTATCGCATCGGCGAGATGATCGGCCTCGATCGGGCGAACCGCCGAGTCCATCTCGGCGCCAGCTTCGATTCCGAAGGCAAGGAGGTCACGCCGCCGCGCTCTCTCGAGTACGACAGCCTCGTCATCGCGATCGGCGGCAGGAGCAATGATTTCGGAACTCCCGGAGTCAAGGAGCACGCGATCTCGCTCGACACGGCGGAGGAGGCGGTCCGCTTTCACCAGCGGCTCGTCAACGGCTTGATCCGCGCTCACGCGCAGCCTGGGCCGGTGCGCCCCGGGCAACTCGGTCTTGCCGTCATCGGCGCCGGCGCAACCGGTACCGAGCTCGCGGCGGAGCTTCACCGCACGGCGCGCCAGATCGTCGCCCACGGCCTCGATCGGATCGATCCGGAGAAGGATCTCAAGATCACGCTGATCGAAGCCGGCGAGCGGATTCTTCCGGCGCTTCCGGCGCGGCTTTCGGACGGGGTCATGCGGCTTCTGGACCAGCTCGGCATCGACGTCCGAACCTCGGCGAGGGTTACGGAAGTTCAGGCCGATGGGGTCAAGCTCGCCGACGGGCAGTTCGTGCCCTCCGAGCTCGTCGTCTGGGCGGCGGGGGTGAAAGGCCCGGATGTGCTGCGCGACCTCGACGGCTTGGAATCCAACCGCAGCCAGCAGCTCGCCGTCCTCCCGACGCTTCAAACGACCCTCGACCCAAACGTGTTCGCGATCGGCGATTGCGCCTTCCTGATGCGGCATGACGAGCCGACCGCGGTACCGCCTCGCGCCCAGGCCGCTCACCAGCAGGCGAGCCACCTTGCGCGGCAGCTCAAGCGGCATCTCGAGCAAAAGCCGCTGGAGCCTTTCCGCTACCGCGATTTCGGCTCTCTCGTTTCGCTCGGCGCCTATAGCACGGTCGGCAGCCTGATGGGCTTCCTGCGCGGCAAGAGCTTCCTGATCGAGGGCACCTTCGCGCGGCTGATGTACCAGTCGCTCTACAAGATGCACCAGCGGGCCCTGCACGGGACGGCGAAGGTCGCGCTGGATACCATTGCCCGCACGCTCACCCGCAGGACGGACCCGCGCGTGAAGCTGCATTGAGCAGGGGAAGCGCGCCGCTGCGGGCCGGCCCGCTCATCAGCAAGCGGATGGAGACGATCGATGACGCAAGCCCATGCGGCGGCGTTCCGTCGGCGGTTTGCCCGTCCAGCGCTTGTACGCATGCGTGAAGGCGCTCGCTTCCTGGAAACCCAGGAGCCAGGCGATGTGAGCGATCGAAAGGCTGCGGTCTTTGAGATAACCTTCAGCGAGCTCGGTCCTCATCCCATCGAGCACCTGCGCAAAGGCGAGACCCTCTGCCGCAAGCCGGCGCGACAATGTGCGGGAGCTGACGCCGAGGTCCGCAGCGACCCTGCCGATGCGCGCCTTGCCATGGGGCAGGAGCGGCAGGATCGCGTTCTCCACCGCAGCCTTGATTGAGCTCCGGCGGCGGGACCGCCCAGCCAGAGCCGCTTCCCAGTAGCTTACCAAAGACTCGTTGAGGTAAGGATCGGCGCTCGCAATACGTAAATTGATAGCCGCTGCCGAAAAAGCGATCTCGTCCCGTCCAGCGCTGAAGTCGACCGTCGATCCAACGAAACTCTCGAACTCCGCCGATGTCGCGTCGCGCGGATGCGCAAGATCAACGCGGGTCGGGTGGATGTGATAATCGGTCAATTGCCGGGCAATCCGGATGAGGATCGTGACCAGGGCCTCCATCTGCTGGCGATCCGCGTGCCGCGGGACGCCGACGTAGCTGATCCTGAGCTTCAGACCGTCACGAGTCACACATCTTGCATCCAAGCCTTCGTGCGCAACGGAGATGTACCGAGCCATGCATCCCAGCGCTTCTGCGAGCGTGGCGCAGGAGGCCTGGACATAATAAAGAAGTCCCAGCTCACGCGCCTCGAACGTCTGGGCGAGATGAAAGCCGAGGAGCGGATCATCCACGGCCGTCGAAGCGAGCTCGAGAAATGTGATCTGGTTCTGAACTCCGATCCGCGCTCGGGCGTCTTCAAGGTCCTTGAGCCTTAGCCCCGCTCGAGCCAAAAGATATTTCAGATCGCAAGACGCCTGAACGTGTGCGGCAGCAAGCCGCGTAATTCGACCCTCGGCGCTCGGCGGCAGCGGTGACGCCGCAGCCCGATGTGCTGGCATGGCATGCTCCCCGTCTCCGTTGCGGCTGGCCGCGAGCCGATCGAGGCACGCGATCGCAAAACAATGGCCAGATCGGGCAAGACCCGCCAGCCGGGGTCACGTTAGGACACCGCCGCTCCGAGCAGTCCACTTCTCGGAGGTCCACTAACTTGGTCGCTCCCTGCGGCCATTTTTTTTGCACCTGAAAGCCTGCCCGTGCCGCGCTATTATTTCCACTGGGATCTCGGGATCCACCGTATACGCGATGACGATGGGGTCGAGCTCGCGGACGATGGCACCGCGCTCCAGCGTGCCGAAACGGAGCGCGAGCTCCTCATGGCAGCGTTCTCCGTTGACCGTGACTCCAACAATTACGGCATCGACGTCTGCGATACCAATGACCGGCCGTTGTTTCGTATCGGCTTGCGCTGACCTCGCCCGGAAATAATCCGCGGTTACTCAGGAGCTCAGTTACCGCGAAGGCAAATCCGGCGGCGGCGGCGCCCATGGTCGCAGCCTCGCGTCGGCGGCGACGAATGCGGCGATGTCGCGGCTGTAGCTGAGCGTGAGATCGAGATCGTTCCAGCCGTTCAGGAGCTTCATCCGCCAGACCGGGTCGATCTCGAATGCGACGACGTGGTTGCCGGTGCGGATGCTCTGAGCCTCGAGGTCGATCGCGACCTCCTCGGCGCCGTGCTCGAGGGCGGCGATCAGCTCCTCGGCCGCGGCTTCCGAGACCCGGGCCGGCAGGAGGCCGTTGTTGACCGCGTTCGCCGCGAAGATGTCGCCGAAGCTCGGCGCGATGACGCAGCGCACGCCGTAATCGACGAGCGCGTACACGGCCGATTCGCGCGAGGAGCCGGCGCCGAAATTCCGTCGGGCGACAAGGATGCGGGCGCCGGTCCACGCCGGCCGGTTGAGCGGAAACTCCGGCCGCGGCTTTCCTGCGGCGTCGAAACGCATGTCGTGGAACAGCACCGGCCCGTGCCCCTCGGAGCGGGGCCGCTGTAGGAAGCGCGCCGGCAGGATCTGGTCCGTGTCGACGTTCGCAAGCGCGATCGGACAGGCGACGCCGGCGATGTGGCGCAGCGGCTCCATCAGATCCTCCCCGCGATCAGCGGCCGCACATCGACGAGATGGCCGGCGACCGCCGCGGCCGCCACCATCGCGGGCGACATGAGGTGGGTGCGGGCACCCGGCCCCTGGCGGCCCTTGAAGTTGCGGTTCGTGGTCGAGGCGCAGCGCTCGCCGCTCGGCACCTGGTCGCCGTTGATGCCGACGCACATCGAGCACCCGCTCTCGACCCATTCGAGCCCGGCTTCCTTGAAGATGCGGTCGAGCCCCTCCTCCTCGGCCCGCCGCTTCACGAGCGAAGACCCAGGCGAGACCATGCCGGGGACCCGCGCCTTGCGCCCGGCGAGCACCGCCGCGGCGGCGCGCAGATCCTCGATGCGGCTGTTGGTGCAGGAGCCAATGAAGACGCGGTCGACGCGGATGTCGGTCAGACGCTGGCCGGGCGCAAGGTTCATGTATGCGAGCGCATCCCGGATCTGTTCGGCCCTCCCCGGATCGGCGGCGCGCGCCGGATCCGGCACGACGCCGTCGATCGGCAGGGCGTCCTCGGGGCTCACGCCCCATGTCACGACCGGCGCGATGTCGGCGCCGGGAAGCGAGACCTCGCGGTCGAAGGCGGCGTCGGCGTCGCTCGCCAGGGCGAGCCAGTCGGCGGCGGCGCGCTCGAACGCCTCGCCCGCCGGGGCGAACGGCCGGCCACGCAAATAAGCGATGGTCTTCTCGTCCGGCGCGACCATGCCGCACCGCGCGCCCGCCTCGATCGAGAGGTTGCACAGGGTCAGCCGGCCCTCCATCGAGAGCGCGCGAACCGCCTCGCCCGCATATTCGACGGCGTGGCCCGCCGCCCCGTCGGCCCCGATGCGCGCGATGATCGAAAGCGCGATGTCCTTCGCGCCGATGCCCGGTCCCGTGGTTCCATCGACACGGGTGCGCATGCGCTTCGGCTTCTTCTGCCAGAGCGTCTGCGTCATCAGCACGTGGGCTACCTCCGACGCACCGATCCCGAACGCGTAGGCGCCGAACGCGCCGTGCGTCGAGGTGTGGCTGTCGCCGCAGACGATGAGGAGGCCCGGCAGGGTCAGCCCCTGCTCCGGCCCGACCACATGGACGATGCCCTGGCGCGGATCGTCGAGGCCGAACAGCGCGATCTTGTGCGCCGCGGCATTCGCCGACAGCCCAGCGACCATGCGCCGGATGTCGCCGTCCGGAATCCCGGTGGAGCGGGC
>JAJKJG010000071.1 GCA_021154065.1 Methylobacterium sp. | reverse complement strand
TCCGCCGCGAGATCTGGGAGAAGTTCGTCTTCCTGGTCGGCCTCTCGGGCACGACCACCACCATGCGCACGACCATCGGCCCGATCCGCGACAATCCGCGGACCCGTGCCTTCCTCCGCGACCTTATGCGCGAGGTGGTGGCAGTCGGGCGCGCGCACGGGGTCGGCCTCGACCCCGAGCTTGCCGACAAGCGGCTCGCCCACGCCGACGGCCTTCCCGCCGAGATGACCTCGTCGATGCATCACGACTTCGAGCGCGGCAACCGGCTCGAAGTGCCATGGCTCTCCGGCGGCGTTGCGGAGCTCGGCGCGAAGGTCGGGGTGCCGACGCCGCTCAACCGCGCCGTCGCCGACATCCTGGCGCTCCACGCCGACGGCCGGAAGGCCGCCTGAGCGTGGCGAGCCTCACCATCCGCGGCGTTCGCACGACGCCGGTCGAGGTGCCGATGCGCTACGCGCTCGGCACTAGCGCCGCGACGATCCGCGCCGCACCCCTCCTCCTGATCGACCTCGACACGGAAGAGGGCGTCACCGGCCGGGCCTATCTCTTCGCCTATCGGCACAGCGGCGCCAGGGCGATGGCGGAGGTCCTGCACGATGCCGTTGCGATGGTGAAAGGCGAGGCCGTTGCGCCGATTGCGCTCGGCCCGACGCTGCAGCGGCGCTTTGCACTGATCGGCGTCACGGGCGTCGTGCGCATGGCGCTGTCGGCGCTCGACTCGGCGCTGTGGGACGCGCTCGCGATCGCCGCCGGGCTGCCGCTCGCGACGCTGCTTGGCGCGGCGCCGCGCCGCATTCCGGCCAACAACAGCAACGGCCTCGGGCTCATGGGACCGGAGAAGACCGCGGACGAGGCCGAGAAGCTCGTCGCGCCGGGCTTCAGGGCGGTGAAGCTGCGGCTCGGCTATGCGACCCTCGCGGAGGACATCGCGGTCGCGCGGGCCGTCCGCAAGCGCCTCCCCGAGGCGATCGCGATCATGGTCGATTACAACCAGGCGCTCACCGTCGCGGAAGCCCTGCGCCGCGGCCGGGCGCTCGAGCGCGAAGGCGTGACCTGGCTCGAGGAGCCGATCCGCCACGACGACTACGCCGGCAACGCGATCATCGCCCGCGATCTCGATCTGCCGTTGCAGATCGGCGAGAACTTCGACGGCCCGGAGGCAATGGCGGCGGCGCTCGATGCCGGCGCCTGCGATTACGTCATGCCCGATCTTGCCCGGATCGGCGGCGTCACCGGCTGGATCCAGGCCGCCGGCCTCGCCGCCGCCCGGGGGATCGAGATGTCGTCGCATCTCTTTCCGGAGGTAAGCGCCCATCTCCTCGCCGCGTCGCCGACCTGCCATTTCCTCGAATATGTCGACTGGGCGAGCGCGATCCTGCAGGAGCCGCTCGCGATCGAGGACGGCTTTGCGGTCGTGGCGGACCGGCCGGGCAGCGGCCTCGCCTGGGACGAGGCCGCCGTCGCACGCTATCGAATCGCCTGACCCTGTCGGAGGAACTCGGCGCTCGCCGGCCGAGCGAGCCGGCGCCGCGCTTGCGCCGCGAGGTTCGGCCACGACAGCACCTCGCGCAGAACCGCGGCCATCCGCGTGATCTGCCGCTCCTCGATCGTGAGCGCCGGCGCGAGGATCGCAGTGTCGCCGCGGATCTCGACGCCTATTCCCGCGGCCTCGAGCCGCGCCTGCATCTCGCGCCCGCGAACGCCGGCACTGCGGGTCGGCACGAAATCGATGGCCGCCAGCATGCCGTAGCCGCGGATGTCGGCGATCACGCCAAGGTCGCTCAACGAGAATACGGCATCGAGGAACACCGGAGCGAGCCGTGCGGCACGCGCGAACAGCCGTTCGCGCCGAAACAGATCGAGCGTCGTGGCGACCGCGGCGCTGGCCTCGAGCGGCGGCGCGGCGCCGCCGCGCAGGATCGGCGCGACCTCCGGCGACCTCATGATCGTCGCGCCGATTTCGCTTCGGAGGAGGACGGCGCCACACGAATGCGCGCCGTTGGCGATCGCGGCGCCGAGCACGATAACGTCGGGAACAACCCCGAGACTCTGGCCCGCGAAGGCCGTGCCGGTGTGCCCGAACCCCGCGGCTTCGTCGAATGCGAGCAGAAGCCCGTTCGCGTCGCAGATCGCACGAAGGTCATCGAGATAGCCCTGCGGCGGCACCAGCACGCCGGCGTTGACGGCGAGCGGCTCGACGAGGCAGGCCGCGATCCTGGCGCCGGAACGCGACACCGCGCGCCTGAGATCCTCGGCGCGCGTCTTGCCTTCCGCCGGCTGCCCGCGCGTGAAGCGGTTTTTGGACAGTCCGGTGTGGCGTAGGCGAGCGATCGGCGAGAGGGCGGCGCCGTCGCCGTCGCGAGCGACAATGCCGGTCCGTTCAGGCTCGCCGCGAGCCCGATGATAGGCGCGGCAAAGTCCGGCGGCGAGATCGATGGCGTCGGCATGCGAGCCGACGAGGACGGCATGGCCGAAGCCCTCCGGTGCGAGCCGTACAAGCTCCTCTGCCACCGGCGCGCGCGCGCCGGCAGGATCATCTGGTCCAAGACGCCGACGCGCTGGGGTTGGAGGGCGCCGTCCTGCGGGCGCGATCAACCCTTCGGAAGCCTCGAGCGGGCTTGCCTGATTCGCGATTGCGACGGGGACGCCCGCGGCCCGGTTTTTGCGATGGCGATTGGAGGTTGCGAGCGGCGCCGGCTTCGCAAACGGAATGATCGCGCAAGTCATGGACCAAAAACTCCTCAGGCAATACGCAGGCGCCGGTTCAAACAACCGGATTGCGAACTTTACGACATTTACCGAGCCGCGATAGCGCCAGAATCGAGGATTCGATTGGCACAACCTGAGGTGCTTGCCGGTTGACGAACCCGTGCCGGGAGCGAACGATAGGGTCCGCAACGTTGAATGGCGAGGGTCATGAGCGGACGGATCGATCGGGCCATGTGGGGCCAGCTGTTCGCGTTGGCGCCAGGCGGCCAAGGGCCGCTCCAGGCCCGCATCCGGCAAATGCTGGTCGCGGCAATTCTCGACGGGCGCCTCTCGCCGGGAACCGCGCTGCCATCGAGCCGCGAGCTCGCCGAGGAGCTCGGGATCGCGCGCAACACCGTCGTGCTCGCCTACCAGCACCTCGTCGATGCGGGCTTTCTCGAATCGAGCGAGCGCCGCGGCTATTTCGTAAGCCGCGAGATCGAGCGGCCGCAGCCCGCGGTCACGCCGGCAGCGGCGAGTTCCGCGATCGACTGGAGCCGGCGGTTCGTCGTCCGCCCGTCGGAGCAGCGCAACATCGTCAAGGCGCCGGACTGGCAGCGCTATCCCTACCCCTTCCTCTACGGCCAGTTCGATCCGGCGTTGTTTCCGGTCGCGGAGTGGCGGGAGTGCTCGCGCCGGGCGCTCGGAGCCTCCGAGCTGAAGGGCTGGGCGCAAGACCTGATCGACGGCGACGACCCGCTCCTCGTCGAGCAGATCCGCAGCCGCCTGTTGCCGCGACGCGGGGTCTGGGTGACGCCCGCCGAGGTGATGATCACGATCGGCGCCCAGCAGGCGCTGTTCCTCCTCGCCGCGCTGCTGGTCGGTTCCGGAACGACGGTCGCGATGGAGGACCCGGGCTACCCCGACGCACGCAACATCTTCTCGATGCGCACCCGGCACGTGCGGCCCCTGCCGGTGGACGGCCTCGGCGCCGTACCGGGGAAGGAGCTTTCGGGCTGCGATTACCTGTTCGTCACGCCGAGCTACCAATGCCCGACCTCCGCGACGATGCCGCTTTGCCGCCGCGAGGAGATCCTGGCGGCGGCTGCGGCGCAGGACACCATCATCATCGAGGACGACTACGAGACCCATTCGGGCTTCGCCGAGGTGCCGGCGCCGGCGCTGAGGAGCCTCGATCGCGCCGGCCGCGTCCTCTACGTCGGCAGCCTCTCCAAGATTCTCGCGCCGGGGCTGCGCCTCGGATTCCTCGTCGGCCCGCCGGAGCTCATCAGCGAGGCACGCGCGCTGCGCCGCCTGATGCTCCGCCACCCGCCGGCCAACAACCAGCGCACGGCGGCGCTGTTCCTGTCGCTCGGCCATCACGAGGCGCTCGGACGGCGCCTCGGCCACATCCACCGCGATCGCGCCCAGGTCCTGAAGCGCGCGCTCGACCGCCACTTGCCCGAGCTCTCCTGCTCGGCGGCGGCCGGCTGCTCGGCCTTCTGGCTCGAGGGGCCGCCCTGGCTCGACACCCGCGAGTTCGCCGAGCGCGCCCGGGACCGTGGCGTGCTGATCGAGCCCGGAGACGTTTTCTTCGCCGGCGAGAGGCCGCCGCTGAATACGCTGCGGCTCGGATTCTCGTCGATCTCGTCGGACCGCATCGAGCCCGGCATCGCCGAGCTCGCGGCGCTCCTGCACGAGCTTGCGCCGGCACGGCGGGCGCGCCGGGCGGCGGCGGGCTCGCAGATCGGCTGAGCCGGAGGCGTTTGCTTCCGGCGCCCGAAGGCTCATATGACGGGCCGCGCCGGAGCCCCTTGAGATGATCGACGACCTGCCCGAGATCCGCGAGCAGCTGCAGCAGCACTGGCAGAAAGCCGGCGTCGACCTCGTCCAGCGCGGCTTCCGGCCGGAGGCCGTGTTCGAGACCATGCTCACGGTCGGGCTCGCCGGCTGGGTTGAGGTCCACGGCAAGGACGCCGTCGCCGAGCGCCTGGTGCTGATGGCGCAGCGGCTCTCGGACCAAGTCCGCGAAGAGCGCCAGGCGAGCGTCGAGGCGGCGCGCGCGACGAAGAACTGAGGCTACTCGGCCGCTTCGGCGAGCGGCTTCGGCGGCGCCCATTTGAGGATCGGCTGACGGGCGGCGCGGGTCTCGTCGAGGCGCCGGCGCGGCGCGTGATAGGGCGCGCCCGAGAAGCGCTCGGCGTCGCCGCGCTTTGCCGCCATGGCGAGGTCGCGCAGCGCCGCGACGAAGAGGTCGAGCGAGGCCTTCGATTCCGACTCCGTCGGCTCGATCAGCATGGCGCCGTGCACGACGAGCGGGAAATACATCGTCATCGGATGATAGCCCTCGTCGATCATCGCCTTGGCGAAGTCGAGCGTGGTGACGCCGGTGTCTTTCAGCCACGCATCGTCGAACAGCACCTCGTGCATGCACGGCTTGTCACCGAAGGGCAGCGACATGAGGTCGGAAAGGCCGGCGCGCACGTAATTGGCGTTGAGCACCGCGTCCTCGGAGGCCTGCCGCATGCCGTCCGAACCATGTGAGATCATGTAGGAGAGCGCCCGCACATACATGCCCATCTGGCCATGGAAGGCGGTGATACGGCCAAGCGGCGCGGTGCCGTCGGCGTCGGGGGCGTGCTCGATGAGGGCGAACGCGTTCCCCTCCCCCTTGCGGGGAGGGGTAGGGGTGGGGGTCGCATCGGATGAAACGCCGGCGGTGCCTTCTGCCATACCCCCCTCCTCGCTCGGCCTGCGGCCGAGTCGGTCCTCCCCCGCAAGGGGGGAGGGAACAACGAACGGCACCGGGGCGTACGGTGCCAGGCGCTCGGACAGCACCACTGGCCCCGCCCCCGGCCCACCGCCGCCGTGCGGCGTCGAGAAGGTCTTGTGCAGGTTGATGTGCATGGCGTCGACGCCGAGGTCGCCCGGCCGCACCTTGCCGACGATGGCGTTGAAGTTCGCGCCGTCGCAGTAGAAATACGCCCCGACCTCGTGCAGCGCCTGCGCAATCTCGACGATCTGCGGCTCGAACAGGCCGCAGGTGTTCGGGTTCGTCAGCATGATCGCCGCAACGTCGGGTCCAAGCAGCGGGCGCATGTCGTCGACATGGACGAAGCCATCGTCCCGGACCGGCACCGGCTTCACGGAGAAGCCGATCAGCGCCGCGGTCGCCGGATTGGTGCCATGCGCCGAATCCGGCACCAGCACCGTCCGGCGCGTATCGCCCTCGCCCTTGGCGGCGATCGCCGCCTTGATCGCCATCATGCCGAGAAGCTCGCCATGGGCGCCGGCCTTCGGCGAGAGCGCAACAGCCGGCATGCCGGTCAGCGTCGTGAGATAGCGGGCGAGCTCGCTCATGAGCTCGAGCGCGCCCTGCACGGTCGAGACCGGCTGCAAAGGATGGATGTCGCCGATGCCGGGCAGCCGCGCCACCCGCTCGTTGAGGCGGGCGTTGTGCTTCATGGTGCAGGAGCCGAGCGGAAACAGCCCGGTGTCGATGCCGAAGTTCTTCTGCGACAGGCGCACGTAATGGCGCATGGCCTCGGGCTCGGTGAGGCCGGGCAGGCCGATGTTGCCCGTACGCTCGAGATTGCCGAGGCGGGGGGCGAAGCTCTCCGGCTCGTCGAGATCGACGCCCGTGGCGTCGAGCCGCCCGATCTCGAAGATCAGCGGCTCCTCCTGCTGCAGGGCGCGGTTGCCGGTGAAGGTCGGGTGCTCGGCGGCGCTCGCGTCATCGGCGCCGGTCGGGCGGCCTTGGCGGTTCAGCATGTCAGCCTCTGTCATGAGAGGACGCGAGGGAGACGTACGCGACCCCTCTCCCGGAGGGAGAGGCCGACTCGCCAAAGGCGAGCGGGTGAGGGGTTACGGTCTCAACGGATAGGGCGTAACCCCTCACCCGGTCGGCTGTCGCCGACTCGACCTCTCCCTCCGGGAGAGGTTGGCGCGCGCTCATGCCAGCGCCTCCTTGAGCGCGCTCACGAACGCCGCCCGATCCTCGTCGGTGTTGACCTCCGTGCTCGCGACGACGAACAAGTCATCAAGCCCGGCGCCGAGCAACAGCCGCGACGCCGGCACGCCGCCGAGCACGCCGCGCGCCGCCAGGCCCTCGACCACCTCTGCGGCGGGGCGCGGCAGGCGCACCGTGAACTCGTTGAAGAAGGTCTCGTTCAGCACCTCAACGCGGGGCACGCCCGAGAGCGCGTCCGCGAGCTTCACGGCGTTCGCGTGATTGACGCGCGCGAGGCGCTTCAGCCCCGCCTCGCCCAAGAGCGTCATGTGGATCGTGAAGGCGAGGCAGCAGAGGCCGGAATTGGTGCAGATGTTGGAGGTCGCCTTGTCGCGGCGGATGTGCTGCTCGCGGGTCGACAGCGTCAGCACGAAGCCGCGCCGCCCTTGCGCATCGACGGTCTCGCCGCACAGCCGGCCCGGCATCTGGCGCAGATATTTCTGGCGCGTCGCGAAGAGCCCGACATAGGGGCCGCCGAAGGACAGGGCGACGCCGATCGACTGGCCCTCGCCGACGACGATGTCGGCGCCCATCTCGCCAGGCGGCGTGACGAGCCCGAGCGACACCGCCTCGGTGAACACCGCGATCAGCAGGGCGCCGTGCTTGTGCGCCTTGTCGGCGACGGCGCGAAGGTCGCGCAGGTTGCCGAAGAAGTCCGGCGTCTGCACGACGACGCAGGACACCGTGTCGTCGATCGCGGCGAGAAGGTCCTCGGCCGCGCCGACGTCCGGCGGCAGCGAGACGACCTCGTCGCCGGCCATGCGCGACAGCGTGCGCACGACCTCGGCATATTGCGGGTGCAGCCCGCCCGACAGCACGGCCTTGCGGCGCTTCGTCACGCGATGCGCCATCAGCACCGCCTCGCCGGTGCCGGTCGAGCCGTCATACATCGAGGCGTTCGCGACCTCCATGGCGGTGAGGTTCGCGACCTGGGTCTGGAACTCGAACAGATACTGCAGCGTACCCTGCGAGATCTCGGGCTGATAGGGCGTGTAGCTGGTCAGAAACTCGGAGCGCTGGATGAGGTGGTCGACCGACGCCGGGACGTGGTGCTTGTAGGCGCCGGCGCCGACGAAGAACGGCACCGAGGAGGCGGCGACGTTCCTCGCCGCCATCCGCCCGAGGACGCGCTCGACCTCGAGCTCGCCCTTGCGGCGCGGGAGGTCGGGCGGCGCGGCGAGGAGCTTGTCCTTCGGCACGTCGGCGAAGAGGTCGTCGATGCCGGCCGCGCCGATGCGGGCCAGCATCTCGCCGCGGTCCTCGCCAGAGAGGGGCAGGTAGCGCATTCCGAGACGTTCCTCAGGCGTGGACGGGAACGCCGGCCAAGACCACCTCGCTCTTCACCGAGTTCGCGATGAAGCATTCCTCGTGCGAGCGATGATGGAGCTCGGCGATCTCGTCGGGCGAGGGCCGCTTAGGGCCGGAGAACGCGATCCGCGGGTCGAGCGTCACCTTCGAGACGAAGAGCTTGCCTTGGCTGTTCTTCTCCATGATCCCGCAGGCGCGGTCCTCGTAGGAATCGACCACGAACCCCGCCTTCGCCGCGAAGGTGAGGAAGAACAGCATGTGGCAGCTCGACAGCGCAGCGACGAAGGCCTCCTCGGGATCGACCGCGTCCTCGCGCGAGTAGGGCAGCCGCACGCTCAGGGGCGAGGACGAGGCCAGCACCTCGACCCCGCCGTCGAAGCGCCAGATGTGGGCGCGGCTGTACTTGTTGTCGATGAAAGCGGCGCCGTCGCGCACCCAGCGCACCGTCGCCCGGTATTCGTGCCTCATGGTGAAGCCTCTCAGCTGATCGACTGCACGTAATCGCGATACTCGTCCTCGCCCATGAGGCCGTCGAGCTCGGCTGTGTTCGCAAGCTTCAGCTTGAAGAACCAGCCGCGCTCCACCGGACTTTCGTTCACCGTGCCCGGCGCCCCCTCGAGCGCGGAGTTGACGGCCGTCACCTCGCCGGAGACCGGGGCATAGACCTCGCTTGCCGCCTTGACGCTCTCGACGACCGCCGCCTCGCCGCCCTTGGCGACGCTTTTGCCGACGGCGGGAAGCTCGACGTAGACGACGTCGCCGAGTTGGCTCTGGGCGTAGTCGGTGATGCCGACGATACCGGTGTCGCCCTCGATCCGGATGTATTCGTGGTCCTTGGTGTAGCGCGTGGTCATCGGCGTCCCTCACCCTCTCTTGTAGCGATGCGGCGCGAACGGCATCGGCACGACCTGCGCCGGCAGCGGCTTGCCGCGCACGACGAGATGCAATTTTGTCCCAGGCGTCGCGACTTCCCGCGCGACGTAGCCCATGGCGACCGGCCCGTTGACGCTCGGTCCGAACCCGCCCGAGGTGACCTTGCCGACCTCCCGTCCGTCCGGCGTCGCGACGACGGTGCCTTCGCGGGCGGGCGCGCGGCCCTCGGGCTTGAGGCCCACCCGCAGGCGCGCCGGGCCGTCCCGGAGCTCGCGCTGGATGCGCGCCGCGCCCGGGAACCCGCCTTCCTCGCGGCGGCGCTTCTGGATCGACCAGGTCAGGCCCGCCTCGACCGGCGAGGTCGTGGTGTCGATGTCATGGCCATAGAGGCACAGCCCGGCCTCGAGCCGGAGCGAATCGCGCGCGCCGAGGCCGATCGGCCTTGCCTGCTCGTCCGCCATGAGGAGCCGCCACAGCTCTGCCGCGCGGCTCGCCGGCACCGAGATCTCGAAGCCGTCCTCGCCGGTGTAGCCGGAGCGCGAGATATGGGCCGGGATGCCGCCGATCATCGTCTCCGCCGCCTGCATGAAGGCGAGCGACGCGATATCCGGCGCCTGGCCGCCGAGCACGGCCTCGGCCTGCGGCCCTTGCAGGGCGAGAAGCGCGCGATCGTCGAAGCGGCGAAGCTCGACGCCGGCCGGAAGCCGCGCCGCCATGTGGGCGTAGTCGGCCTCCTTCGTCGAGGCGTTGACGACGAGGAGGAGCTCGCCGTCCTGGAGAGGATTGGCGGGCCGCGTCACCATGAGGTCGTCGCGGATGCCGCCGTTCTCGTCGAGGAGCTGGGTGTAGCGCTGCCGGCCGGGCTTGAGGTTGAGGATGTCGGCGGGAACGAGCGCCTCGAGCGCCCGCGCGGTCGTCGCGTGGTCCGGCCCGATCAGCGCCGCCTGGCCCATATGCGAGACGTCGAAGAGCCCGGCGTGCTCGCGCGTCCAGAGATGCTCGGAGAGGATCCCGGTCGCGTATTGCACCGGCACGGCGTAGCCGGCGAAGGACACGAGGCGAGCGCCGGCGGCGGCATGCTCGCCTTGGAGCGGCGTCTCGAGAAGGCTTTCGGCGGCTGCCGGCTCGGCCATGGGGGCCCTCGACGATCGGAGTCACGCGCCCGGCCGGGCCTGGTCGGCCCGCGAGCGCCCCCTCTGTCCTGAGGACCTGAGAGATTTCCCCCGGCGAGACGCCGGAGTTACCCCGTCGGTGGGCGAAGCTCGACGAGCCGCGCCGCTTTCCAGAGTGCCAGCTCCCCGCGGCCCTTCGGCCTGAGCGTTTCCGGGGCGGTTGCGCCTTCGGCGCCGGCTCGTCTTGCGACGGACCGGTCTCTCCCGCGGGGATCAGAAGCAGGCTTTGGTGTGGCCGAGGCCCAGGGCGATGTCAACGCCGCGCCCGTAGCCCGCGGGCGTCGGCCTCAGCCGCGCTTGCGCTTTGCCGCGCGCTCGGGCTTCGCGCCGCCGGCGCCGGCGACAAGCCCGACGTCGATCTCGTACTCGCCGGCCTTTGCCGGCACGACGAGGCCGTCCTGCACCGTGACGAAGCTCGCCTGGGTATCGCCTGCCGGAACCGCGATCGAGACCCTCTGGGTCCGGGTCGCGAGGATGCTGTCGCCGCGCTTGATGACGAAGGTCACCGGCGCGTCGAAGCGCCCGGCGGCGCCGGCCGGTCCAAGCAGCACGCGGCCCTCGACGCCGACCTTCACGAGAATCGAGCCGTCGGGCTGCTCGTCGCATTCACGCGCGAACTGGTTGAGCGATATCTGGTGGCGGAGCGCCGACGGGTCGCCGACGCGGTTGTTGTTGTAGGCCCGGATGGCGGCGCTGCCCTCGATCAGGCCGACGCTCGGGCAATACGCGTCCCCGGTCTGGCGCGGCGCCTCTTGCGGAACCGTGGTGCCGCCGAACTTGAAGAAATTGCTCAGCGTGTCGCCGATCCCCTGCGCGGCGGCCGGGCCCGCCAGCGCGAGACCCGCGGCGCCAAGAACGGCCGGGCGGAAGTGCTTTCGCGCGGTGTTGAAAACGAACATGAGTCCTCCCCCTTGCGCCGCGCGGCCTTTTTACCGCTTACGGCAGGCCGTCGAACCCGGCGCCGAAGCCGTTCAGCGAGACCGGCACGCCGACGCCTTCCTCGGGCGTCTGGAACACGATGAAGGTCGCGGTCTGGCCGCCCTTGAGCTGGTTCAAGAGCGTGTCGTCGAGGACCGCCTCGGCGATGCAGCCGGTCGTCAGGCAGCGGACGTAGCCGGCGCGGCCGATGTCGGCCTGGTCGATGCGGAGCCCGATCCCGGCCGGGATCAGGATGCCGAGCGGCGCGACCATCCGCAGCAGCCGCGACTTGCCGTCCGCGGTCTTGAGCGCGATGACGAGCAGCGTCAGGTTCGGCCGGTCCTCGGCCATGACGTTCTGGACGAGCGCGCATTGCTCGCTCTTCGCGCCGGGCGGCGTCTCGCAGCGCATCTGCCAATCGCCGAAGGTGTTCTTCACGACGCCTTGCGCGCCAGCCGTGCCGGCCGCGGCCGTCAGCGCCGCCGCCAAGGCCGTGCAAACCCATCGTGAGCGGAACGACGTCATATCCTTCCTCGAAGCCCGACCCGGGCGGTGCGGCCGCGCGGCAGCCCGAGCGGGCCGTTCCGAACACGGGCCAGCCGGGCTGTCAAGCAAGCTGCGCGACGGGTGGGGAAATGCCGTGCTTTTCGGGCCGTTATGACGCATGAGATTGCGGCGCCCGAGCCGTTGCGCTCAAATGCGCATTGTGGTCTTTGGCGCCGCCCGCAGGCGGCGGGCCGGACAGGAGCTTCAAACGCGGATGCGGACGAGCAGCATTGGCCATCGGACGGCGATCCGGCTTGCGGCTGCCGGCATCGCCCTGGCGTTCGTCGCGCCCGCCGCGCTCGCGGCCGGGACCGGACGGCCCGAGCCGTGGCAGATCGCCATGCAGAACCCGGTCACCCCGGTCGCCCACGACGTGCACCTCTTCCATACCTGGCTCGTCTGGATCATCACCGCGATCTCGCTGTTCGTGCTCGCGCTCCTGATCGCCGTCGCGGTGAAGTTCAACGAGCGGGCGAACCCGGTGCCGGCGCGCACGACCCACAACACCCTGCTCGAGGTCGCCTGGACGATCCTGCCGGTGCTGATCCTCGTCGCGATCGCGATCCCGTCCTTCCGGCTCCTGCGCGAGCAGCTCATCATCCCGAAGCCGGACGTCATCGTGAAGAC
>JAJKJG010000070.1 GCA_021154065.1 Methylobacterium sp. | reverse complement strand
GCAAATGTTTCGCGATCACACGATCCAATTTCCCCCGGAGCCGGTCCGCCCTCAAGCGGAGGGCACGGCACGGTTCAAAATCCGGTACGGAACTCCGGGTCGGGAGAAATATATGCTGACCGAGGACGTGATATTCCAAGCCATTTTCGTCAAGGATGTGGGCGGCTACATCTGCCCAGCACACCGACAGAGGCCCCAATGAGCGACCCCAATGACGAAGTGCCAATCATGCGGCGGTTCGACCGCCTGAAAGATTGAAGAAGAAGATCGAACATCAGATGCGGAGCCTTCCGAAGGTTCTGACGAAACTCGAACTCCCAAAGATACTTCTGAAGGTGCTTCTTCGAAACACTGATGTACGTCCCGGCGATGCTGCGCTTCACGATGGCCCAGAACGCCTCGATAATGTTCGTGTGAACGTTCCCGTGCGCCCATTCCTTCGCTTCCCATGCCGCTGCAGCGCTGCTCTTCGCTTCGCTCCGGCCGGAACGTCCGGAGAGAGTTGCGTTCGCTCGGAGAGCGGATCACATGCGCCGCAACGACGGAGCGCGCCATGGTTCCCTTCCGCGAATACCTGTCCGCCTTTCCCCTCGTCGCGATCCTGCGCGGCTTGCGCCCCGACAATGCCGCGGCGATCGGCGAGGCGCTGGTCGAGGGCGGGTTTCGGATCATCGAGGTGCCGCTGAATTCGCCCGAGCCGCTGCGCAGCATCGAGATCATGGCGAAGCGCTTCGGTCCGGAGGTGCTCGTCGGCGCCGGCACGGTGCTCGATCCGGCGGACGTCGATCGGGTGCGCGACGCCGGCGGGCGGCTCGTCGTCATGCCGCATGGTGACGCCGCCGTGATCGCGCGCGCGGTCGAGCTCGGCCTTGCCTGCACGCCCGGCGTCGCGACGCCGACCGAAGCCTTCGCGGCGCTGAAATGCGGCGCCGCGGCGCTCAAGATGTTCCCGGCCGAGAACCTGCCTCCGGTGGTGGTGAAGGCCTGGCGGGCGGTCGTCCCGAAGGACACGCTGCTGCTGCCGGTCGGCGGCATCAATCCCGACAACATGGCGCCTTATGTCGAGGCCGGCGCCGACGGCTTCGGCCTCGGCTCGGCGCTGTTCTCGCCCGGCGCGACGCCGGCGACGGTGCGCGACAACGGCCGCCGCTTCGCGGTCGCCTGGGAGCTGATCCGGGCGCGCCAGGCGGCGTGACCGTCACCGTGCTCAGGCCGTCACGCGATCCCCGGAGCCCGGGAGGCCACCCCTATACGAACCGGATCGAACTCCCTTAGATTTGCGGGAAGTGAGGATTGCAACTTCGGTTGGGGTCGATGAATCTTGTGCAGGAGGCAACAGCGTCCTTGCGGCCAGGCGGCGAACCGATCGTCGCCAAACGGCCGCCGCTCGCGATCTCGCTGTTCGATGCGTTCTCGGCCGCGCATGACGGCCAGCCTCTCGCGATCAAGAACAAGAAGGCTCAAGCCGTCGTTGCGTACCTCCTCCTCGCCCCCGGGCGGCGCGAAACGCGCGAGCGGCTTTGCGGGCTGTTGTGGAGCGAGTCGAGCGAGGAAAAGGCCCGCGGCTCCCTCCGCCAGGCCTTGCACCAGCTCCGGGAGCTGTTCGAATCGATCGGCTTTGCCGGCCTTATCGTCGGTCGCGACGACATCAGCCTGCGCGCGCCGCTGTTCAGCGTCGACGTGTGGGCGATCGAAGAGAGCGCGGCGGAGACCGGGGACGTGCACCCGCTCCTTCTCGACCGCAAGCGTCTTCCCGAGACGCTCTTGTGCGGGCTCGAGGAGCTCGACCCGTCGTTCCGGTTGTGGCTCCTCGTGCAGCGTCAAGCCCTGCACGAGAGGCTCGCGCGGCGCCTGGAGCGTGCGCTCGACGCGGCGGACCGGGAGCCTTCGAGTCAGGTCGACCTCGCGACCGCGCTCCTGAACCTCGATCCCACCCACGAGGGCGCCTGCCGCATCCTGATGGAGGACCATGCGGCACATGGCGACACGGCCGGCGCGCTCAGGGTCTACAAGGCGTTGTGGGACCTCCTGGACGAGGAATACGACAGCGAGCCGTCGGATCAGACCAAGGACCTCGTGGTCCGGATCAAGACCGGCGAGTTCAAGCCCAAGGCACCCGCCGAAAGCGCCGAAAGCGTCTCGCCCGAGCCGTCGCCCGGTCCATCCGCTCCGCTGTCGAAAGCCCTCGCCTCGGGCAACGTCCTGCCGTCGGAGCCTGCCGTCCCGGCGCATAATCTCTTGATCGTCTCGGAGTTCGACAGCCGCGGCGTCGGCGAGCGGCCAGGATCTGCTCATGGGCTGGCGCGCCGCGGACTGGGACCGTGCGGCGCAGATCTTCCAGTCGATCATCGCCGAGGCGCCGCATTTCGCCCCGGCCTATATCGGGCTCGTCCGCCTCAAGAACTCGGAGCACCTGGTCCTTCCCGGCCTCGATCGCAGCGAGGAGGTGCAGCAGCAGGCGCTCGAGCTGAGCAAGGTCGCCGTCGAGGTCGACCCCTTCGACGCCCGCGCGCACCATTGCTTCGCCTGGTCCTTGGCGCTCGGGCGCCGGTTCGACCAGGCCGAGCTGAGCTTCGGCCTCGCCCTCGAGCTCAACGAGAACGACCCCTGGACGCTCATCTCGAGCGCTTTGGGAACGGCCTATTGCGGCAAGCACCGCGAGGCCCTCGAGCTCGCCGATCAGGCGCTCCGGATCGACCCCAACCCGTCGCGCGCGCACTGGGGATACCAGGCCCAGACCCGTTTCCTCTGCGAAGATTACACCGGGTCGGTCACGGCGGCGGCGCGGGCGCTGAACGTGCTGCCGTTCCTGTCGGCGTGGCACGCCGCCGCGCTTGGGCACCTCGGCTTTCGCGAGGACGCCCGCGACAAGGCGAGGAGCTTCGTCGAGGCGAGCCGCGCGAACTGGCACGGCCGAACGCCGCCGACCGAGGAGGCGATCGCCTCGTGGCTGCTGCGCGCCTTTCCGATCCGCGACCCTGCCGACCTGGAGCGGCTGCGCGAGGGGTTGCGCCTTGCCGGTCTGCCGGCGCCGGCGGAGCCCGCGGGCCGCGCCGCAGACGCAAGCGCGCCTGGCGGTTCCGGTGGGCCGGCCGTGAGCCGGAGGCGATGAGTGCACGCCGCGTCCGAGACGGCGTGCGCGGGCGGCGCGGGTGATCGCGCGCACGCCGCCGCGCTCGATCGCGTCGCCGCGAGGATGCGGCGCCTGTTCCAGCTTCCGGTCCGCGATGCGCCGCGGCTGTTCCTGGTCGGCGGCGAAGTCGATGCCAGCGCGATCGGGCAGCCGGCCGGAACGCGCCCGCTCGCGAGCGCCAGCGGAACCGGCTTCGACCTCGCCCATGCCACCGCCGCCTGCATCTCCGAATGCGTCGAGTTCCTGTCCCAGCTGGCGCCCCACGATCATGGCCGCGTCGGCGGCACTGAGGCCGAAGTTGCGCACGGGCTCGAGCCCGAGGCGCTGCTTGCCTTGTTGGCGATGCTCGGCTTCGAGGGCGACGCCGGCCCGCGCCTGAGCTGGCTTTCCGGCGCCTCGGTGGTGCGGGACGCCTCCGTTCTCCTCCCCGAGGCGCTGTGCATTCGAAACCTCGCGGATCCGGCGATGCCCGAGCCGCGGGTCAAGCTCAGCAGCGGCTGCGCCGCCGGACGGACCACCGAGAGCGCCCTCCTCCATGCCCTGCTGGAGCTCGTCGAGCGCGACGCGGTGGCGCTGTGGTGGATCGGCGGCCGCAGAGCCCACCCGCTGCCCTGCGGGCCGGGCATTCCGCCGAGCCTCCTCGCCGCGTTGGGCCGCGACGCGTCGCACCGAACGAGCTGGCTCCTCGACATCACCACCGATCTTGGGGTGCCGTGCGTCGCGGCGCTGTCGCTCGGCGCCGACGGCCGCGGGCTGGTCTGCGGCTTCGCGGCGCGCCTCGATTACGACGAGGCCATGACCGCCGCGGTGCGCGAGATGTGCCAGATGGAGGTCGGCCTCGACCTCATCTTCCGGAAGCGCGCCGAGGGCGGCGACGCCGAGGGCGGCGACGCCGCGCTCAATGCCGTCGACCGCAAGCATCTGCAGCGGGCCTTCGGCTTTGACGCGCGGCAATGCCCGCTCCTCAAGCCATGCCAGGACGGCGCCGCGAGCATCAGGACCGGCAGCCTCCCGAGCGCCTGCCCGCGCGCGTTCTGGAGCAGCATCGAGGGCTGTGCCGGCGACGCCTTCTGGGTCGACCTGACGCGGGCCGATCTCGGCATTCCCGCCGTGCGCGCTCTCGCTCCCGGCCTGCAGCCCTACCCGACCGACCTCGTCACGCCGCGCCTGCAGCGCGAGATCGCCGCCACCGGCGGCGGCTTCGGCCTGACGAGCGGGATCGCGTTGATGTAGGCGCGACGGCGCGGGCGGATTGCCGGGCCGGGGCGCGGCCCGGCCCCGGCCGTGCGTGTACGCGCGCATCGCGATCCGCCGAACTGCGCGAATGCCTGCGGCGCCTATTGGCAGTGCGCGATCGTATAGTCGCCGACGCGAAACCGGAAGAACTTGTCCTTGGTGTGAAGACCGTCGCAGACAAATTCCTTATAGAAGGGCCTGAGCTCGTACGCGCTCGGATTGCCTATGGAGTTGAGCGTGTCTTCGACGAGCTCCTTTGGCGGAAGCCGCAGCAGCAGAACCTCCTTGCCGGACTGCACGATCATGAGCGCCTTGATGTACTCTGGGAGCTCGGAAAGGACGCCGGTATTCACCGTCTGCTGCTTAAAAGCGTCGAGATCCTTGGGCCATTTCGCAGGATCTCTCGCCCAGTCGATGAACAGCTGTCCAAGAGCGTAGTCGTCGATTACCTCGATTCGCTGGATTGGCATCGTAACCTCCTTCTGCTGTTTAGTCATGATTGCTAGGAACAGGACACGTCGGCTAGGCCTCCGTTACTTCGCACGAACTCGATCAGATCAGGCATATTGGACGGTATATCGCCGCCGAAAACGAACGCGCTCCTGCTTGTCCCCGCGCGGTTGTCTTCGATTGCCTCGGCCGTTTTTTTGTATGCGGCAAAGAAAATCTCGGCGGCGATGATCGATCCCAAGATGCCTAGGCGCTCGCCGTCTTGCGTGTGAGCCGCCTCGAACAGCACGAAGAAAAACAGCGGCGGGTCCTGGCTCAACGAGTCCAGCTCTTCATTCCCGAACGTGTGCCCGTCGCTCGCTGTTAGCCAGGCGCGTATCTTCTCCCGGCGATAGGAGGCATCGT
>JAJKJG010000069.1 GCA_021154065.1 Methylobacterium sp. | reverse complement strand
CTCGAGCTTGAGAGCTTGATCTCGCGGGCGGAGGTCATCGACGTCTCGAAGCTGTCCGGCAACCGGGTGAAGTTCGGCGCCACCGTGAAGCTCGTCGACGAAGACACCGACGAGGAGAAGACGTATCAGATCGTCGGCGAGCCCGAGGCCGACGTGCGCTCGGGCCGGGTCTCGATCACCTCGCCGATCGCCCGCGCCCTCATCGGCAAGGGCGTGGGCGACACCGTCGAGGTCCACACCCCCGGCGGCGGCAAGTCCTACGAGATCGTCGGGGTGCGCTTCCGCTGAGGAAGGCCGACCTTGTCGCTCCGGCGCCGGACGGTAGGCTTGTCGGAACGGGTCTGCGGGACCACCGCAGACGCCTTGGCTCGCGCGCCCCGGAGATCACGATGCGCCTCATCGTCGTGACGGCCAAATACGACGACGACGCCAACGTCTGGTACGTCGAGGAAAGCAACGTGCCTGGCCTGCGCACCGAGGCCCCGACCATCGAGGCGCTGCGCGCCAAGCTCCCGGGGCTCATCGAAGACCTGGTCGAGCTCAACCAGCTCGATTTCCATGGCGAGGTCCCGATCGAGGTCGTCGCCCACGCCCGGACCACGATCACCATCGCGGCGTGAAAGGATCTAGGCTCCGGCTCAACCCGCCGGCGGCACCTCGAACGGCACCAGCGCCTCGTCCTTCACCACGTCGAGGGTGAGCGCGGTGCGGACGTTGCGCACGTTCGGCAATGCGGTGAGCTCGCCGACCAGCGCCTGGAAGCCGGCGAGATTCGGCGCGACGCATTTCAGGATGAAATCGACGTCGCCGGAGAGCGTCCAGCACTCGCGCACCGCCGGCCAGCCCTTGACGCTCGCCTGGAAGCCGGAAAGCTCCGCCTTGCCTTGCGTCGCGAGCTGGACCATGGCGAAGAACACCACCTCGTAGCCGAGCATCTGCGGGTCGAGCAGCGTCCGGTAGCCCCTGATGTAGCCGGCCTCCTCGAGCGCCCGCACGCGGCGCAGGCACGGCGGCGCCGAGAGACCGACGCGCCGCGCGAGCTCCACATTCGTGATGCTGGCGTCGTTCTGGAGCTCGCGCAGAATGGCGAGGTCGATCGAATCGAGGCGTCCGCGCACGAAAATTTCTCCAAAAGCGAAGCCGGCTAGGTAGGCGCGCCGGGTAGGCGAAGCAAGAAGCGTGGCGGGCGCCGGAAGCGAAACTCCGCTAGAGGGGAGGCACGAAAGAGAGCATGGCGGTGCGGGTCTGGGTTCTGACCGACGGCAAGGCCGGCGACGAGCAGCAATGCCTCGGCGTCGCCGAGGCGCTCGGCGGCATGATCGAGCTTCGCCGGGTGAAGCCGTGGGCGCCGATCGTGTGGCTGATGCCCTATGGCCCGATCGACCCGTTCGAAGCCCCCGGCCGGGCGGGCAGCCCGATCGCGCCGCCCTTCCCCGATGTCGTGATCGGCTCGGGGCGCCGCGCCGTGCCCTATATGCGCCACGTCAGGCGGGCATCGCGGCGGCGCAGCTTCACGGTGTTCCTGAAGGATCCCGTCGCCGGAGCGCGGACGGCCGACCTGATCTGGGTGCCGGAGCACGACGCCCTGCGCGGGCCGAACGTCATCGCGACCCTGACCCCGCCGCACCGCTTCACGGTGGCGCGCCTGGCGGCAGCGCGCGCGGCGCCCGACCCGCGGCTCGCCGGGCTGCCCCGCCCCCGGGTCGCCGTTTTGGCTGGCGGGCCGAGCAAGCATTATGGCTTCGACGCCGAGGACGCGGCGCAGTTCCTCGCCCTCCTGACCCGGCTCGCCGCGACCGGCGTCGGGCTGATGGCGACCGCCTCGCGGCGCACCCCTTCGCCGCTGCGCGAGGGGCTCTCGCGCATGATCGAGGGCCGCGGCGGCTTCATGTGGGACGGGCGCGGCGAAAACCCGTATTTGGCGCTCCTCGCGCTTGCCGACGCCATCGTGGTGACGGCCGATTCCTACAACATGGTCGGCGAGGCGGCGGCGACCGGCGCCCCGATCCTGGTCTTCGAGCCGTCCGGCGGCCATCCCAAGCTCGCCGCCTTCCTTGCCGGCCTTGAGCGCCATGGAGCTGTGCACCGATTCGCCGGACGCCTTGAAGGCGGGCCCTACCCGCCCCTAGATTCCACCCCGACCATCGCCGAGGCCGTGCGGACCGGCCTTGCCCGCCATCGCCGCGCCCTTAACCTGCCCGAACCCGGCTGATCGGCCCGGAGAGCCCCTCGAAATGGCCCACCACCACGCCAAGCTCATCATCGTCGGCTCCGGACCTGCCGGCTACACGGCGGCGATCTACGCCGCCCGGGCGATGCTCGAGCCGATGCTGATCTCCGGCTTCCAGCCCGGCGGCCAGCTGATGATCACGACCGACGTCGAGAACTACCCGGGCTTCGCCGACGTCATCCAGGGCCCCTGGCTGATGGAGCAGATGCGCCTCCAGGCCGAGCATGTCGGGACGCGCATGGTCTCCGACCACGTCGTCAAGGTCGAGCTCGGGAAGCGCCCGTTCCGCCTCACCGGCGACAGCGGCGACACATATGGCTGCGACGCGCTGGTGATCGCCACCGGCGCGCAGGCGAAGTGGCTCGGCCTGCCCTCGGAGGCGAAGTTCCAGGGCTTCGGCGTCTCGGCCTGCGCGACCTGCGACGGCTTCTTCTTCCGCGGCAAGGAGGTCGTCGTCGTCGGCGGCGGCAATACCGCCGTCGAGGAGGCGCTCTATCTCGCAAACCTCGCCGCGAAGGTGACCATCGTGCACCGCCGCGACGCCTTCCGGGCCGAGCGCATCCTCCAGGACCGGCTGTTCCGGCACCCGAAGATCGCGGTCGTCTGGGACAGCGCCGTCGAGGAGGTGCTCGGCGGCGACGCCCCGCCCTCCGTCACCCATGTGCGCCTCCGCAACCTCAAGAGCGGCGGCCTCTCCGAGATCCGCACCGACGGCGTCTTCGTCGCCATCGGCCACAAGCCGGCGACCGAACTCTTCGCCGGCCAGCTCGACATGAAGCCCGGCGGCTACCTCCTGACCCGGCCGGGCACGACCGAGACCAACATCCCCGGCGTGTTCGCGGCCGGCGACGTCGCCGACGACGTCTACCGCCAGGCCGTGACAGCCGCCGGATTGGGCTGTATGGCAGCATTGGAAGCTGAGCGGTACCTTGCCGCTGAGGACATGACGCGTCAGGCGGCCGAATAGCACCGCGACGGCGTGGCGCGGGGGCCGCCGTGGACTGGGACAAGATTCGGATCTTCTACACCGTCGCGGAGGCCGGCAGCTTCACCCGCGCCGGCGACGACCTCAACCTCAGCCAGTCGGCGGTGAGCCGGCAGATCTCGGCGCTCGAGCGCGAGCTCAAGGCGCCGCTGTTCCACCGGCACGCCCGCGGGCTGATCCTGACCGAGCAGGGCGACCTCCTCTTCCGCGCCGCCCGCGACATGCGCATGCGCCTCGAGACCACCCGGGCGCGCCTCGTCGAGACGAGCGAGCGGCCGTCCGGCGACCTCAAGGTGACGGCGACCGTCGGGCTCGGCTCGATCTGGCTCGCGCAGCGCATCGGCGAGTTCCTCGACCTCTACCCGGACGTGCGCGTCGAGCTGATCTTGACGAACGAGGAGCTCGATCTCGCGATGCGCGAGGCCGACGTCGCGATCCGCCTGCGCCGGCCGGCGCAGCCCGACCTCATCCAGCGCCGGCTGTTCACGGTGCATTTCCACGCCTTCGCCTCGAAGGACTACGTCAAGCGCTTCGGCGAGCCGAAATCGCCGGAGGACCTCGACAACCACCGCCTCGTCAGCTTCGGCGGCCACCAGCCCTCCTATCTGCTCGCCGTGCACTGGCTCTCGACCGCCGGGCGCGACGCCGCCGACCCCCGCCCCTACCACTGCGTCGTCAACAACATCACGGCGCTGAAGATCGCGGTCGAGACCGGCGCCGGCATCGGCGTGCTGCCCGACTACGCCGTCGACGGCGACGCCAAGCTGACGCAGGTGCTGCGCGACATGGAGATGCCCTCGCTCGACAGCTACCTCGTCTATGCCGAGGAGATGCGCAGCGTCGCCCGCGTCCAGGCCTTCCGGGATTTCCTCGTCGCCAAGGCGCAGCGCTGGACCTTCTGAGCCCGGCCCCGGCGGCGCCGGCGTGAGCCGACTGCCCGGCGGCGCCGGCATGCCGAGCCGGCTTGGCCGCGCCCCGCATGCGCCTACCGCATACCAATCATGAGCCATGCTGCATTGCAAAAAAGCCCTCCGCCGCCATGATGGACGGCGGCGGAAGGCGACGGCTTCACTGCCTCCCGGTTGAAGCCGTTTTCGGCCGTTCCCCTCTGGGCACGACCTCCTCCAAGGTCGAGCCCGCAGCCTTGGCCGGGCCCCCCGCGGGCCCGGCTTTTTTTCGTGTGCGGCGACGGGGTCAGGACACCTCTCGGTTAGGGCTGCCGCGATACCGCAGGGTAGAAGGCAGCAGCAGGGCGCGCACGGCATGGCCGGCACTACGGCGCCCGCAACGAGACCCCAACTCCTATTGGTTCGCCGACATGAGTCTTTGCCGTACGATAGATGCGGCGCGGATGGTAGTAGGGAGGGGCAGCGAGCGCGCCGAGGGCGAGCCCCCGAATCTAAGAGAGCCAGGTCACCTTGCCCGTGGTTATGTCATGCATTGCGGCTGCGATCGTAAGTTGCTTGGCGTCAACGAGCTCCTTGAGAATTAGACTGCGCTTGGTCAGGCTCGCCGCCGTCAGGCGGGCGTTCGCCTCGGCGACCTTTTGAACCAGCGGGTCGTTACGGGAATCCCGGTGGCCATCGCTGTTGTTCAACGTCGCGAGCGCGGGCTGGAAGTTCTGGAGCAGCGCCGTGATATTGCCGAGCTTGACATCGTCGACAGCGCTCTTGATCGCGCCGCAAAAATTATGTCCCAGGATCACGATCGCCTTGGCACCGGCGACCTTGGTTGAATATTCGAGGCTGCCAATGATGTCCGTGTTGACGAAGTTGCCGGCAACGCGGGCGCAGAAAACGTCGCCGATGCGCTGATCGAAAACCAGTTCGGGCGGAACGCGAGAATCGATGCAGCCGACAATCGCCGCGAAAGGTGACTGGTTGTTAGCCGTTTCCCTCACTTGCGCCATCAGATCGCAATTGGTCGACTTGCCGGCCGTGAACCGCTCATTTCCGGCTTTGAGGCGCGAGATCGCTTCGTCCGGTGCTGTCGCCTTCTGACGTCAGGGGTGAAGACCGCGCATTCGAGCGATTGCGCCTGAACGACGGTGTTGGCAAACGGAAACGCTCCGGCGAGACATCCACAAACGAGTCGACGGGTGATCATCGGTTTCTGTCCCCGCTGTCCGTCAACGGATCAAATCCGGACGGTGTGCCTTCGCCCTGTCTACCACAAGCGTTGAGCCAGCGCCTCGAAATCCAAACGCTTGCGCGATCACCACACCGTGCCGGCATTCGCGCCCTGGAACAGATGTGCCGCGTGGGCTGCTTGACGGACGGGCGAGAAGGCCTCCCGCCGGAGACCTCCGCGAAATGAGTGGGGCGCCGCTTCGCGGCAGAGTCTTGCGCTGGGTCCCGGGTCGCATTCCGCTTGGCGCTGCATGCGCCCGGGAAAGCAGGGAGGGAGTTGGCGCTCGGTCTCTCACTGCACCTTCCCGGACGCCTGCAACGCACCCCGGACTTGATCCGGGGGGAGTGGAAGGCGATCCGGGACCCAGCGCAAGAACTCGCCGCGAGGCGACGCCGAATCTCGCCTTTCGCAGAGGCTCCGCAGGCGAGAGGCGCGTTTCCTTGGATGCGTACGCGCCGGCGGCGCCGCTGCGCATCATCATCGGCATCACGCACAACATCATCATCGCATGACGCGCATCATCGTCGGGGTTTTGGCGCGTCATCGTCGGGGTCGGCCTGCGGGTCGCACCCCGCCTTGACTTGGCCTTAAGCGCGTGAATGGTGCGGCGCGATCCACCGGACAGGCCATGCACCGTTACCGGACCCACACCTGCGGCGCGCTCCGCGACAGCGACGTCGGCTCGGGCGTCCGCCTCTCGGGCTGGTGCCACCGCATCCGCGACCATGGCGGCGTCAAGTTCATCGACCTGCGCGACCATTACGGCCTGACCCAGGTCGTGATCGACCCGGATTCGCCCGCCTTCGGGCCGGCCGAGACGGTGCGCTCGGAATGGGTCGTGCGCGTCGACGGGACCGTGCGGCGGCGCCCGCCCGGAACCGAAAACCCTGATCTGCCAACGGGTTTAATCGAGGTCTACGCGACCGCGCTGGAGGTGCTCGGGCCCGCAGCCGAGCTGCCGCTGCCGGTCTTCGGCGAGCAGGAATACCCGGAGGAGACGCGCCTCACCTACCGCTTCCTCGACCTTCGCCGCGACAAGCTCCACCGCAACATCATGACCCGCTCGGCGGTGATCGACTCGATCCGCTCCCGCATGAAGGACGGCGGCTTCTTCGAGTTCCAGACGCCGATCCTCACTGCCTCAAGTCCCGAGGGCGCAAGGGATTTTCTCGTTCCCTCGCGCCTCCACCCCGGCCGCTTCTACGCCCTGCCGCAGGCGCCGCAGCAGTACAAGCAGCTGATCATGATCTCAGGCTTCGACCGCTATTTCCAGATCGCGCCGTGCTTCCGCGACGAGGATCCGCGCGCCGACCGCCTGCCCGGCGAGTTCTACCAGCTCGACGTCGAGATGAGCTTCGTCACCCAGGAGGACGTCTGGGCGGCGCTCGAGCCCGTCATCCGCGGCGTCTTCTACGAGTTCGCCGAGGGCCGCGAGGTGACGCCGGTCTTCCCGCGCATCCGCTACGCCGACGCGATGCTGAAATACGGCTCGGACAAGCCGGATCTGCGCAACCCGCTCGTCATCGCCGACGTGACCGCGCTCTTCGCCCGCGAGGACGTGACCTTCAACGCCTTCAAGCACGTCATCACCGCCGGCGGCGTCGTGCGCGCGATCCCGGCGCCGGGCGCCGCCGCGCAGCCGCGCTCGTTCTTCGACAAGCTCAACGAATGGGCCCGCGCCGAGGGCGCCGCCGGCCTCGGCTACGTCGTGTTCGAAGAGGAGGGCGGCAAGCTCACCGGCAAGGGACCGATCGCGAAGTTCATTCCGGCCGAGGCGCAGGCGGAGATCGCGCGCGCCGCCGGGGTCAAGGCCGGCGACGCGGTGTTCTTCGCCGCCGGCGAGGAGGCGAAAGCGGCACTGCTCGCCGGCAAGGCGCGGGCGCGTCTCGGCGATGAGCTCAAGGTCGGCCAAAGGGACCAGTTCGCCTTCTGCTGGATCACCGACTTTCCGATGTACGAGTGGAGCGAGGAGGAGAAGAAGATCGACTTCTCGCACAACCCGTTCTCGATGCCGAACATCGAGCCGGACGCCTTCCTCGCCCTCGATCCCGGCGACAAGGAGCGCATCCTCGGCCTCACCGCCTTCCAGTACGACATGGTCTGCAACGGCTACGAGATCGCCTCCGGCGCGGTCCGCAACCACCGCCCGGACGTGATGAAGAAGGCGTTCGGCATCGCCGGCTACGAGGAGAGCGTGCTCGAGGAGCGCTTCGGCGGCATGTACCGCGCCTTCCAGTACGGGGCGCCGCCGCATGGCGGCATGGCGGCCGGGATCGACCGGCTGGTCATGCTCCTCGTCGGTGCGATCAACCTGCGCGAGGTGACGCTGTTCCCGATGAACCAGAAGGCCGAGGATCTTCTCCTCGGGGCGCCGTCCGAGGTCTCGCCGAAGCAGCTGCGCGAGCTGCATATCCGGCTCAACCTGCCGCAGGCTTGAGACTGTCATGGGCATCCGGCGGACGATCGTGACCGGGCTCCTCGCCGCGTTGGCGGCGCCGGCCGTCGCCGCCGAGTGGCCGGCCCCGATCGCCGCCGCCATCGCCGAGCGCGCGAAATCCTGCGCTGAGGCCGGCGGCAAGCTCGCCGCGCCCGAGAAGGCGATCCGCCGCCTTGATCTCGACGGCGACGGCCGCGACGATTTCATCCTCGATGACCGCCGGCTCGCCTGCAGCAGGGGCGCGCCGGGCTGGTGCGGCTCCGGCGGCTGCTCGATCGAGGTGTTCCTGTCGAGCGCCGCGGGCGGCTTGAAATCGGTGCTGACCGAGCTCGGGAGCGGCTATTCGGTCAAGACCTCCGGGCGCGGCCCTGTCGTGACCTTCAAGACCCGCGAGGGCGCTGTCGCCTATCGCTTCGCCGAGGGCTGCGCGATCCCGACCGGCCGGCGCGGAGAGCGGAGCTGCTGAGCCGGCTCGACGCGACCGCGATCGTCGTCGCCCACGACAGCGAGGGCGTCCTGCCGGCCTGTCTTGCCGCCCTCGACCGAGACCGCGTGCCGACGCTCGTCGTCGACAACGCCAGCGCGGATCGAAGCGCCGCCGTCGCCGAAGAGCACGCCTGCGCCGTCCTGCGCATCGCGCAGAACGAAGGCTACGGCCGCGCCGCCAATCTCGGCGCGCGGGCGTGCGAGACCGCCTTCATCCTGATCATGAACCCCGACATCGTCCTCGACGCCGGCGCGGTCCCGGCCCTCCTCGAAGCCGCCGAGCGCTATCCAGACGCCGGGCTGCTCGCGCCGCGCATCGTCGAGCCCGACGGCCGGTTCTTCTTCCAGCCGCGCTCGCTGCTCGCGCCTTACCTGAGCAACCCCGGCGGCAAGCTCGCGCTTCCGGAGGGCGACTGCTGCGCGCCCTTCCTCTCGGGGGCGTGCTGTCTCGTCCGCCGCGACCTGTTCCTGCGCCTCGGCGGGTTCGATCCGAACATCTTTCTCTTCTACGAGGACGACGATCTCTGCCGCCGCATCGCCGATGCCGGGCACGCGCTGATCCATGTGCATGACGCGGTCGCCCGCCACGCCCGCGGCGCGTCGAGCGCGGCGAAACCCGGCCGGACCTTCCGCGCGCGCTGGCACCAGGCCTGGTCGCGGGCCTATGTGTCGCGGAAATACGGCCTGCCGAACCCGGCGGCACGCATGCTGGTCCTGAATGCGGCGAAGACCGTGCTGGCCCTGTTCAGCTTTCGCCGCAGCGTCGTCGAGCGCTACGCCGGCTCGGCCGCCGGCGCGCTTGCTTCTCTCGCCGGCCGAACGGCGCTAGGCAGGGAAGGACTGGCGCGGGAGGACGCCCGATGACGGCGGGCCAAGGCCTCGGCCCGACGATCGCCGAAGCGATGCGTCGGCCGCACAACAATTTCACCGCTCTGCGGCTTGCGCTCGCGCTCGCGGTCATCGTCTCGCACGCCTTCAGCATCACCACCGGGTCGCTCGAGAACGAGCCGCTGATGCGCTCGACCGGCTTCACCCTCGGCGAGCACGCGGTGAACGGTTTCTTCGCGGTCTCCGGGTTCCTCGTCACCATGAGCTTCGACCGCCGCGGCTGGCGCGATTACGTCGTCGCGCGCGCCTTGCGGATCGTGCCGGCGCTGGTCGCGGCGACGCTCGTGACGGCGCTCCTTCTCGGCCCGGCCCTCACCCGATTGCCGCTCGCCCAGTACCTCGCCGACCCGGCGCTGTGGCGCTTCATCGCGCTGACGCCGACGACCTTCAAGAGCGCCACTGCGCTCCCCGGCCTCTTCTCCGACAACGTCTTCCCCTACCCGATGGGGACGGTGTGGACGCTGAAATACGAGATGCTCTGCTACATCGGCGTCTTCGCCGCCGGGCTGGCCGGGCTGATGCGGCAGCGGATCGTGGCGCTCGGGCTCATCGCGGCGCTGTTCCTCGCCATCATCGCGCTCGACCTCCTCCACCCCGACGCCGGCAAGGCGACGCAGACGAGCTTGCGGCTGCCGTTCCTGTTTGCCGCCGGCGGCGTCCTCTATCTGTGGAGCGACAGGCTCCCCGTCTCGTGGATCATCGCCGCGAGCCTTCTCGCGGCGACGTGGCTCGCGGCCGGAACGCCGCTCTACAAGGCCCTGCTCTTCGCGTTCGAGAGCTACGGCGTGATCTGGCTCGCGCTTGCGCCGGGCTTGTCGCATCCGGCCCTCGAGCCTCACGCCGACCTGTCCTACGGCACCTATCTCTATGGCTGGCCGGTGCAGCAGACGCTCGTGCAACTCTTTCCGGGCGCGGCGGCGCTTTCGCTCCTGCCGCCGGCGCTCGCGATCTCGCTCATCGTCGCCGCCCTGTCCTGGTACCTCGTCGAGAAGCCGGCGCTCAGCCTGAAGGCGCGTCTCGTGCGGGCGCCGGCGCCCGCCGCATCGCCTCAGCCGGCGGAGTGAGGCGCCTGCCCCCGGATGGCGCGGACGGCGACGATGAGCTCCGCGGCGCGCGTGCTCTGCAGGAGCGGGATCAGGCGCTCGACCTCATGACGCGGCAGCTCCCACCATGCGCACGCGACGAGCGCCGCGATCGTCGCATCGTCGAAGCGCATGCGAAGCGCCTGCGCCGGGTTGCCGGCGACGACCGCGTAGGCCGGCACGTCCCGCGCCACGACCGCCTGCGCGCCGATCACCGCGCCGTCGCCGATCTGCACGCCCGAGAGGACGACCGCGCCCGAGCCGATCCACACGTCGTTGCCGATCGAGACCCCGCCCCGCGTCACATGCGAGCGCTCGGGTCCGGTGGCGCGCGGCCACAGGCCCGGCAGGTTGTCGAACGGGTAGGTCGTCACCCAATCGGTGCGGTGATTGCCGCCGAGGAAGATCTCGACCCGGTCGGCAATCGAGCAATAGCGGCCGATGGTGAGTTGCGCGCCGGTTTCCGGGAACCGTATCTTCGGACGCCCGTAGCTGTATTCGCCGACGCTGAAGCCCCAGCGGCGGATCTCGGCCGATAGGTGATGCCGGGTCTCGCGGACCGGGGCGCGCCAGCTCCGCAGACGATCGAGGAAACTCACGGCGGCTCCGGGACGGCGGGTGACGCGCGGCTGGTATAAACCGCTCGGATTGCTGCCGAAAGCCTGTTAGACGGGCGCCAGCATCGTGACCGGCCGAGGATGAGCGACCGCTACTACGACACGCCCCGCCGGGAGATCCTGCCCTGGCTGCCCGAGCGGGTCGTGCGTCTGCTCGATGTCGGCTGCGGCTCCGGCGCGACGACTGCGGCGGTGCGGGATGCGCGCGGCGTCGAATGGGCGGGCGGGATCGAGTTCGTCGACGAGGTTGCGGAACGCGCTGAGGCGCGTCTCGATCGCGTCTGGCGCGGCGATGCCGCGCAGGCGCCGCTCGAGGCGGAGATCCCGGCCGGCTCGCTCGACCTCGTGCTGTGCCTCGACGTGCTCGAGCACATGCCGGATCCCTGGACGATGGTGCGGCGGCTGTCGCGGCTGCTCCGGCCCGGCGGCCGGCTGATCCTGTCGGTGCCCAATATCCGGCACTGGAAGTTCGTCTGGCGTCTCCTCGCGCACGGCGATTTTGCCTATCGCGATGCCGGGCTTCTCGACCGCACGCATCTGCGCTTCTTCGTGCGCCGGACGGCAATCGAGCTTGCGACCTGCGGCGGCCTTAAGCTCGTGGCGGCGCCATCGGCGCAAGGCTGGCGCTTTCCAGAGCCGCGCTGGTGGCTGGCGCGCCTTTCCGGCGAGGCGCTCGACGAGGTGATGGCGAAGCAATGGCTCGTCGTGGCGCAGCAACCGGCGAGAATCGAAGAATGACCGCAGAGCTGATCATCTTCGCACGATTCCATGCCCGCCCGGGCGAGGAGGCGGCGGTCGAGGAGGCGTTGCGCGAGGTGGCGATCCCGTCGCGGGCCGAGCCGGGCTGCCTTGGACTTCACGTCTTCCGGTCGACGCGCGATCCCCGCCTCTTCTTCATCCATTCGCGCTGGAAGGACGAAGCGGCTTTTGAACGACACGCCGCGCTGCCCCATACGACGCGCTTCCTCGCGCGGGTCGAGCTGCTGATCGACCATCCTCTCGACATCGCCCGCACCGCGATGATCGTCTGAGGCGGACGGCCGGGCTTGCCTAACGGCTTGGAACCGG
This sequence comes from Methylobacterium sp., assembly GCA_021154065.1. The sequence goes on along the minus strand of JAJKJG010000069.1, from coordinate 8,819 downwards.
CCCAAGTTCCGAGCCGAGGAAACGCCAAGGACGAGAACATGAGCGACGGCCGAGACGTCTCGCAGGACCTCAAGGAGAGCGCGCTCTTCTTCCACCGCCACCCGCGCCCGGGGAAGCTCGAGATCCAGGCGACGAAGCCGCTCGGCAACCAGCGCGACCTGGCGCTTGCCTATTCGCCCGGCGTCGCCGCCGCCTGCGAGGCGATCGCGGCCGATCCCGCCGAGGCCGCGACCCTGACGGTCCGCCAGAACCTCGTCGCCGTGATCTCGAACGGCACCGCGGTCCTCGGGCTCGGCGACATCGGCCCGCTCGCCTCGAAGCCGGTGATGGAAGGCAAGGCCGTCCTGTTCAAGAAATTCGCCGGCATCGACGTGTTCGACATCGAGGTGGCGGAGAAGGACGTCGACAAGCTCGTCGACGTGGTCGTCGCGCTGGAGCCGACCTTCGGCGGCATCAACCTCGAGGACATCAAGGCGCCGGAGTGCTTCGAGGTCGAGGAGCGCTGCAAGGCCCGCATGGGCATTCCGGTGTTTCACGACGACCAGCACGGCACGGCGATCATCGTCGGCGCCGCGGTCCTCAACGGTCTCGAGCTTGCGGGCAAGCGCATCGAGGACGTGAAGATCGTGACCTCGGGCGCCGGCGCCGCCGCGCTCGCCTGCCTCAACATTCTCGTTTCGCTCGGGGCGAAGCGCGAGAACATTTGGGTCACCGACATCGAGGGCGTCGTCTACGAGGGCCGCGCGAAGCTGATGGACCGGTGGAAGTCGGTCTATGCGCAGAAGACCGAGGCGCGCGCCCTCGCCGACGTCATCGCCGGCGCCGACGTCTTCCTCGGCCTGTCCGCCGGCGGGGTGCTCAAGCCGGATATGCTGAAGACGATGGCCCCCAAGCCGCTGGTGCTCGCGCTTGCCAACCCCAACCCCGAGATCATGCCGGACCTGGCGCAGGCGACCCGGCCCGATGCCATGATCTGCACCGGACGTTCGGACTTCCCGAACCAGGTCAACAACGTCCTCTGCTTCCCCTATATCTTCCGAGGCGCGCTCGACGTCGGCGCCCGCACCATCAACGAGGCGATGAAGCTCGCGGCGACCCGCGCCATCGCGGCACTCGCCCGCGAGACGCCGTCCGAGGTCGTCGCCCGCGCCTATGGCGGGGAGGCGCGGCCGTTCGGGGTGACCTCGCTGATCCCGAGCCCCTTCGACCCGCGGCTCATCCTGCGCATCGCCCCCGCGGTCGCGCAGGCGGCGATGGACTCGGGCGTCGCGACGCGCCCGCTCGAGGACCTGCAAGCCTATGCCGACTCGCTGATCCGCTTCGTCTTCCGCTCCGGCTTCATCATGAAGCCGCTGTTCGAGAAGGCGAAGGCGGCGCCGAAGCGCGTCATCTACGCCGAAGGCGAGGACGAGCGCGTGCTGCGGGCCGTGCAGGCGATCGTCGAGGAGGGAATCGCGCGGCCGATCCTGATCGGCCGGCCGAGCGTCGTCGAGACGAGGCTCAAGCGCTTCGGCCTGTCGGTCGCCGCCGGGCGCGACTTCGAGCTCGTCAATCCCGAGGACGACCCGCGCTATCGCGACTACGTTGCGAGCTACTGCGACGCCGCCGGCCGCAAGGGCATCACGCCCGATGCCGCTCGCACGCTCGTGCGCACGAACCCGACCGTCATCGGCGCGCTCGCCTTGCGGCGCGGCGATGCCGACGCCCTCGTCTGCGGTCTCGAGGGCCGCTTCCGCTCGAACCTGCGCCACATCCGCGACATCATCGGCTTGGCGCCCGGCGCGCAGGAGTTCGCGGCGCTGAGCCTCGTCATCACCTCGAAGGGCGCCTATTTCCTTGCCGACACCCATGTGCGGCCCGATCCGACCGCAGAGGAGATCGCCGACATGGCCGTCGCCTGCGCCGGACATGTCGAGCGCTTCGGCATCGAGCCCAAGATCGCGCTCGTCAGCCACGCCGATTTCGGCGCCGCCGACACGGCCTCGGCCCACAAGATGCGGGCCGCGCTCGCGCTCATCGCCGAGCGGGCGCCGGACCTCGAGGTCGACGGCGAGATGGCGGCCGACACGGCGCTGTCGCAGACGCTGCGCGATCGGGTGCTGCCGACCTCGCGCCTGAAGGGCGAGGCCAACATCCTGATCATGCCGAACCTCGAGGCGGCGAACATCGCCTTCCAGTTCGCGAAGGTGCTGGCGGACGCGCTCCCGGTCGGGCCGATCCTGATCGGACCGGCAAAGCCCGCCCACATCCTGTCGCCCTCGGTGACGGCGCGCGGGATCGTCAACATCACGGCAGTCGCCGTGGTCGAGGCGCAGGCGGGAGCCTAGCCCAGCGCCTCTCGACCACGCGCTCGGCGGGGCTTGCGATCATCGTCCCCTTCCTCGGCGGCCTTGCGGCACGCCGGTTGCTGCCGCCCCTGCGGGTTTCAAGGGGCTGTGCCAGTGTGGATCAAGACATCTCTTGTTGGAGCGCTCGCCGTTTTCGGGGTGGTGCAAGTCGAGGCGCAAGCCGAGGCGAAGGAGCCGCGCAAACCCGCTGCGCATGTGGGCGTGGCGGGCGAGCAGCGGGCCGGCGCCCGTTTCACGGCGCTTGGTCGCGAGGGCCCCTGCCCTCAGGTGCGAAGGAAGCTTTGGCTCGACGGCGAGGGCTGGGTCGTGCGCCGCGTCCCGCTGTGCCGGTGAGACGCGCCATGGGCACCTTCGAGGCCATGATCCTGATCGTCGCAATCACGCTCGGACTGTCGGTCGTCGCGGTGCGGTCGGCTTAAAGGCCGTTCGCGACCAGCGGCTCGGCCGCCGCCACGGCGCGGGCGAGGGCTACCGCGTGCGCCAGGAGGCCGGCGGCGATATCGGCGGCTTCGGCCGCCTTGGCGTCGATCTCGCCCTCGGTGAAGCGCTTCGCCTCGGTGAACAAGCTGTCCGGGATGCAGCGCGTGCGCTGGAGGTCGGCCGGGAGCTGGGCCAGGAACCCGAGCTGCAGCCCGGTGACGAGGCTGTGGCGGTCGTAGCGCAGCGCCGCGAAGCGGCCGATCAGCGGCAGCCCGCCCCGCGCGTGGGGCGCGAGGAGCGGCAGGGTGCGGTGCGCCTTTCGGAAAAAGTCGATCCGCTCCTCGATCGTCGTCGGCAGATGGTCGCCGATCGCCCGTCCGCCATAGGCCTCGAGCACGACGAGATTGCACATGTCGACGGCGGCTTCGGCATAGGCCCATTCGGCCGTGAAGGCGCCGAGCGCCCGCTCGTAGCTGGCATCGGGAACGAAGGCCGGAGCGGCCATGCGGCACCACGCGAAGCGCTGATTCGAGAGAATGGTTTCACACGCGTTCGCGGCATGCGAGCGGCGGAAGCCTCCGCGGGCGCTCATCCACGTGTTTTTTGCGCGCCGGCGCTGTAGAGCGGGCCATGCGCTTCCTCGGCATCGGCGACAATTGCGACCTCGGCTCGCTCTATCGGCGCCTCGTCGAGGAGGGCCACGAGGTCAGGGTGTCGGCGACCGAGCTGCTCGCCGAGGGCACGCTCAAGGGTCTTGTGGCGCGAACGCCCGATTGGCGCGGCGAGCTCGCCTGGATCCGCGCCGCCGGCGAGGACGGCGTGATCCTCGTCGAGAACGTCGCCGCGGAGCGCGGCGCGCTCCAGGACGCGCTTCGCCGCGACGGCTTCCAGGTGATCGGCGGCTCCGCCTTCGGCGACCGGCTCGAGAACGACCGCGCCTTCGCGCAAGGCATCCTCGCCGAGCTCGGCTTTCCGGTGGCGCGCACGCTCGCGTTCACCGACGCCGCCGCGGCCGACCACTACCTCGCGGAGAATCCCGGCCGCTACGTGCTCAAGTTCAACGGCCCGGGCTTCGCCTCCTCCGACAACTATGTCGGGATGCTCGCCGACGGGCGCGACGTGCGCGCCGTCATGGCGGCAAAGCTGCGCCGGCACGAGGGGCCGGCGAGCTTCGTTCTGATGGAGCATGTGGCGGGCGTCGAGATGGGCGTTGGCGCCTATTTCGACGGCACGCGCTTCCTTGATCCGCCCTGCCTCGACTGGGAGCACAAGCGCTTCTTCCCCGGCGACCAGGGCGAGCTTACCGGCGAGATGGGCACGGTGGTCACCTACGAGCGGGGCCGGAGCTTCTTCGCGCGCACGCTCGGCAGGCTCGCGCCGCTTCTCGCCCGGCACGGCCATGTCGGCTATCTCAACCTCAACACCATCGTGAACCCGCAAGGCATCTGGCCGCTCGAGTTCGCGGCGCGCTTCACCTATCCCGGCTTCATGCTGCTCGACCCGCTCCAGGAGACATCCTGGAGCGAGCTCTTCCGCATCATGACGCGGCGGAGCGCGCCGCGCTTTGCGACCCGCCCGGGGTTCTGCGTCGGGATCGTGCTGACGACGCCGCCTTTCCCTTACACCCGCAAGGACATCGCCGAGCCGGTCGGGCTGCCGGTGCTGTTCGATGGGCCGCTCGCCGCGCAGGACCGCGCCAACCTCCATTACGGCGAGATCGGGCTCGACGACGGCGCGCTCGTGACGAGCGGTCTCTACGGCTGGACGATGGTGGTCACGGGGGTCGACGCAACCATCGTCGCGGCCAAGGAAAGGGCCTATCGCCTCGCCGACCGGGTGTTCGTCCCGAACCTGCGCTTCCGCCGCGACATCGGCGACAAGCTCATCGCCGGCGATCTCGCGAAGATCGAGGCGATGGGCCATTTCGATGCAGTGTAGGCGCCGATCCGGTGCGCCGGGCCTCAGTGGCGCCGCGCCTGCACCAGGTAGCCCTGGATCGTCTCCTCGCCGAGGGAGCGGCAGGCTTCGAGCCGGTGCAGGCCTTCGACGAGGACGAGGCGCTCGCCGTCCTCGCGCACCATGATCGGCGTTTCCTGACCGGATTCGAGGATGCTGCCGGCGATCCGCGCGACCTTCGCCGGATCGAGCGTCGCGCGCCGTTTCGCCGGCACATAGATGCGCGCGATCGGAAAGGCCTTCGTCTTCAGCATGACGCTTCCGCCTCCGATCGCGCTACGCCCGGCATGCGCGCGCCTCGATGGCGCCGGCACATTTCCGGGGCGCAACACGGCGGGACATATCCAGGAAACGAGGGCGGGTTAGGAGCGGCCATTCGCGGTCACAGGGGCCCGCCGCCATGAACCAGCCGTCCTTCCTCCGTGCGTTCGTCGGCTTCGCCGCCTCGACCGCGCTCTTGTCGAGCGCGATGGTGCTTCTCGCCGCGCTGTGAGTGGCCCCGCCGTGAGTGCGGCTATTTCTTGGCGCGTGCCGCCTTCTTCGCCCCGCGGCCCTTGCGCGACTGCCCGAGACCGAGCGCACGCGCGAGCTCGGAGCGCGCTTTCGAGTAATTCGGCGCGACCATCGGGTAATCGGGACGAAGGCCCCACTTCGCCCGGTACTGCTCGGGCGTGAGCCCGCGGGCGGTGAGATGGCGCTTCAGCGAGCGGTACTGCCGCCCATCCTCGAGGCTGATGATGTAGTCGGGCCGGATGGTCTTGTTGATCGCAACCGGCGGCGTCGGCGGCTCCGCCGCCTGCTGCGGCTTCGCGATCCCGCTGAGCGCGGAATGGACCGAGGTGATGAGGGCGGCGAGATCCGTGCGCGGCACCGAATTATGCGACACGTAGGCCGAGACGATGTCGCTGGTGAGCGCCGGGTAGTCGGGCGACGCCGACTCTGAGCTGTTCTGCATGACTTGACTCCGACACCGGGGCGGCACGGCGCCGCGATTCGCAAGGGGTGTCGGGAGCGGACCCTACCCGCTTGAAGTCCAACAGGAAACCCTAGGCGGCTTGCCGCTGCTGGCTTACAAACAGGGTAGCTGGAACAATCGCCATGACGTGGCTTCTGCCCTCCCTCCTCGCCGCGCTCGCCCTCGCGGCAGCGCCCGCATCGGCTCAGCAGAACCGGGGCGCACAACCATCAGGCGAGCGCCAAGGGCTCATCAATCAATGCGATGCAGACGCCAGCGCGAAGAAGCTCTCGGGCACGGCGCGCGGGAGCTTCATCTCCGACTGCCTCGCCAAGAAGCCAGCCGCCGGCGAGACCAGCGCCGGCGCCGGCAGGCCCGGCCACAAGGACGACGCTTCGAACGCGCAGCAGAAGGACATCCAGGACGCGCAGTTCCGGAAGTGGAACACCGTCGCCGACCGCGCCATGAAATCGATCTGCGTCGGCTGCGACCAAGGCGCGACGGCGCGCCCGGCCCGCGCGCGGCGGCGAGCGCCCGTCGCGGATGACGCCGAGTACGGCGCGGGCACCGCCGACGCCGACGAGTGAGGCCGCGCTACCCCGGCTCGAACCACAGCGTCATGCCGTAGTCGAAGGTGATCTCCTCGCCGGCCTCGATCGTCCGCAGCGCGACGAGATCGAGGGCGAGCGCCGCGAAGTGGCGGATGAACGCGCAGTTCGGCGTCGCGGAGTGGTTGACGAGGCTCGTGTAGCCGAGCGCGATCGCGGCCCGGCCCTCCTGGCGATAGAGGTCCTCGCCGACCGTGCCGGGCTCCCACAGAAAGATGTAGTTTCCGACGTTCGTCGGATCGACGGCGCGGCGCTCTTCATGCGGGATGATCAGCACCGGCGAACGCTCGACGAGCGCGCCCTCCTCGATCCGGCCGTCGGCGACGACGCCGCGCCCGCGCCGCTCGAATTCCACGATCCGCAGCTGCGCCCGCTGCCCGCTCAGCACCGGGAGATCGCGCGTCCCGCAGCTTAACGGCTCGTTAACCATGCTGCCCCGATCCTGTGATCACAGCGTCCGGTGCTCCTGCGATTCGGTGGATCGGCGGCCGCGGCGACTGTCACACCATGCCAGGGCAGGCATGGAGCGTCGCGATCCTTGAGACAAGGACAGAGCCATGAAAGCCATCGCCTTTGTCACGCAGAAGGGCGGGAGCGGGAAGAGCACCCTGTGCATCAACCTCGCCATCGCCGCCCAGGAAGCAGGCCGCTCGGTCTGCATCCTCGAGATGGATCGCCAGGCGACCGTCAGCGACTGGTCCGAGAGCCGCACCGCCGACGGTCCCGAGGTCGCCCAGATCGAGACCTCGCAGGTCGACGACGTGATCAAGAAGCTGAAGCACGCGGCCTACGATTACGTGCTCATCGACACGCCGGGCGTCGACAGCGCCGGCACGCTCGCGGCGATCCGGGCGGCCGACCTGTGCCTCATTCCGTGCCGGCCGACGCCGGCCGACCTTCGCGCCTTCAAGCCGACGCTCGCGGCGGTCTACCGCCTCGACAAGGAGTTCGCCTTCGTTCTCAACCAGGCGCCGCCCCGCAGCTACCGCGTCCGCGACGCCTCCGACGGGCTTGCCGCGCTCGGCATGCTGGCCGACGTCGCGATCGTCACCCGCAACGACCACCAGGACGCGATCGGCATGGGCCAGGGCGTGACCGAGTTCAATCCGGGCGGGCAGGCGGCCGACGAGGTCCGCCGGCTCTGGGCCTGGCTCGAGCGGCGCGTCAGGCACACCTCGGGAGAGCGCACCGACTTCATCGGCAACCGGGCTTCGCAGGGCAAGAAAGATGTCAAAGCAGCTTAAGCACAGCCTGCGCTCGATCATCGAGGCGTCGGCCCCTCCCCGCTCGAACGTCGTCCACCTCGACACTCCGACGGAGCCGCGCGGCACCCTTAAGGAGCGCGCGCGCCAGCTCTCGGTGTACCTCGAGCCGACGGTCTACGACCAGCTGCGCGACATCGCCTATGTCGAGCGGACGAAGATCCATCCGCTGATGCTCGAGGCCCTGGACCTTCTGTTCAGGCAACGCGGCGCGCGCTCGCTCCAGGAGCTCGATCCGCATTATTGCGCAAAGGGTTGAGCGCCGGTCTTCGAGCTTGCTCGCGCGGCACATGAAGACGCGCCGTTTTCGTGCACGAGCCGAGCGGTTTGGCCCAAGAAACCGAAGTGTTGGTTGGACTTTCCACCGCCCCTGAAGCAAACCGTCGGGCGCGTTCACCATATCCTTAAGAATTCGTTAGCAGAGCTTGCCGCTTACCGCCAAAGCCGGGATGATCCTCGCCACTAGAGGAGGATTGCCCATGGCCACGACCGCTCTCGACGAGACCTTGCAGCGCGACCGCACGGCGGAGCTCTCTGCGCTCCCGACGCCGCTGACGCGGGGCGGCAAGAGCGAGGCGTCGCGCCGCTCGGACATCTTCGAGCGCTCGCCCGCCGCCGCCGGCGCGGCCCGGCCGGCGCTGCCGACCGTGGAATACGCCCGCGTGAGCGACGAGCTCGAGCGCCGCAGCCGCGAATGGACCGCGATGGTGCGGCTCCTCGAGCAGAACCGGCACACCCTCGACTGCGCCGAGATGGAGCGCGACGCCGCCTATGACGAGCTCGCGCGCATCGTCCCGATCGTGCAGGAGACGGCGAAGGACCTCACCGCGGCGATGGATGCGAGTCGCAGCGGCCGGCCGTCACCGGACCTGCCGGAGCTGTTCGCGAAGAACAGCGAGTCGCTCGATCAGCTCGAGAAGGTCTCGGTCGCGCTCAGCGGCCATTTCCTGCGCTGCCGCGCGGCCTGGGAGCAATATGCCCGCAGCGTCGAGAACGCGCAGCGGCTGCGCGGCGAGGCCCCGCGCTGACGGTGGCGCGCGCTCCGGCGCGCGCCAAAGCCCTCAGCGGACCCGCTTGATCGTCGTGATGGTGCCTTCGGGGAGCTCGCCCTTGTCCTGGCGCTCCTTGGCGATCGAGCCGGCGAGATAGTCGTCCGACGGCTTGCCGTGGTTCTCGACCACCATATAGGCGGTCCGGCCATCGTCGAAATTGACCGCGAACATGACCGATTTCTGGGGCGTCGACCTGCGGAAATACATGCTGTCCTCCT
>JAJKJG010000068.1 GCA_021154065.1 Methylobacterium sp. | reverse complement strand
GCGACATCGTATGCCACCACCTCCTCCCGCGTAAGGTCCGCCGGGCGTTGCCCCGCGACTATGGTCGCGATTTTGCTGTCCGGCAGTCCTCGGGCCTCCGCGATTAGAACATGCGCGTAAAGCTCGTAGCCGGAGTGGAAATGCGTGCCGGTGACGAGGATTGCGACTTCGCGAACGGGCCGCGGCAGTGTCGGCGAGGTGGAGAGGACTTTGACAAGCTCCCAGATCGGGCCGCCGAATTTCGGGTAATTCAGCCATGGGTTCCATGGCCCGATCAAAGCGCCGTCGCTGTTAATGGCTTCAAAGCCTTTGAAATTACTTTCAATACCCTGTCGCATGTCATCATAGAGCTCCCGTTGTTCGGAGCTGAGATTTGGAGGGGCAACGAGTGGGAGGCGCATCAGATTTCTCCTCGGTCTGTCGGTCAGGGCTCGTGACGAGCGCCGCGTGCGGCGTTCCTACTTGCCCTCTATGATCTGCCCCACCCCAGTAGCTATAGGAGCGCTGCCGAACTGTTTATTGCTTCGCAGTGCCACCCGAATGTTAGGTGCGCACCGCGCCCACATCCCGCATCCGTTGGTACTGTAGCTTCAAGATTAGCGCGCCGAAGCCACCGCCGCACGATCAAAGTCGATGAATGCGATCATTCGCTTCGCGCGGTCCGTAAAGAGCTGAAGTTTGCTCGTGTCCAGCGGTTCACCGAGCCACTGAAGCGAAAACGTGTCAGCCCCGTCGGCGAAGCCTGGTCCTAGACCGCAGAAGAAGAAACCAAGCTCGCGTGCCGCGTTGCTTAATTGGGGAAGGCGCGGATCAGTGATGATAGCTGAAAGCTGAACCGACCTGGCACCCAAAGCCCGGACGTCACTAAATGCCTGGCGCAGTTCGACACCCGCTTCTGAGCCAATCGTTTCATGGGTGATGACGGCGTACCCTCGACCGTTGGATTTGATTGAGCTCTTGGATGGTGCGACACTTGGTGAGTAGGGAGCTGCGAACGATGCCGCGACACCAAGATCTGTGTACAGTTCTGAAAGAATGTCACGGTACTGGTCCGGGGCTTGTAGGGTCCGTGGCGCTGTTGGGCGCACGAACCGGAACGTTCTTAAATAGCTTTGCCGCTGCCCGATAGGCGTGCTGTGCATGTTCTTCGGGCCAAACTTCTCCGGGTTTACGCCGAGCAGCGCTGCGCAAACGGGCATACCGACGCGCTCATCATTGCGCTGCGAGAAAGTATGGATGGTAAGCGGCTCTGCATAAATCCCCTCCAGACCTTGTGTGAAGGCTTTGTCGGAGAGGCACTCGGTCATGCGTTCAAGCAGGCCGCGCCCGCGATGGTCCGGATCAACGACGGCCTCGCCGCGCTCGGCAACCTTTGCTCCAGGCTCCCGTTCCAGAGCAACATGACCGACGACGTCTCCCGTCGTGTCACGAGCAATTACCGGAACCAGCTCTCCGCGCTCGATCTTGTCCCAGTACCGTCGTGGCGAGAACACCTCTGAGTGCACATAGCTGTGACCATATACTTTTAAAAAGCAGCGGGCGATCGCCGGTGCGTCATCCTTGCGTGGCGACTCGATTATGTAGTCCGTACTGCTGTGTATGGTTGCGACGGCGGACGGCTCCCCGTCATCGGGGGTCACGAGTGTTTCGGGCACACCGAGCCTGTGGTGAATAGATACTTCCCAACCATCAATCCCGCGCGGGCGCCAAGCGATCGCTGCGTCCGCCCTTAAAGTACTGTCTTGGAACGCCAGAGCCGAAAACCGAGAATACCCGCGCAGCAAAATGCGGATTTTGAGCTCATGGCCGGAGGAATGGGCGAGGAGCCGAACTGGCTCGGGGGATGCTTGCTCGCAAAGGGCCCGCCAGACTTCCGCAGTGTGATCCGCGGCCGAAGTCGCGATTCCGAGGGTGATTTCATCGCAAAGGCAGGCCTCGCGGACAAAGCTGCGGACCAACTCCTCCCGGTTGCGCTCTAAGGCTAGCCTTAATTCCGAGGCGGCAGTCATTCGCATCGAGCCCCGCTACGGCCGAGCCGCATGACTTGGCGAGCGCATGGTGCGTCGGAGGAGGCGAGGGTTCAAGGATCCAGTGCTCTTTCCCAGCGACATATGGCCCGCACGATCGCCGAAGCGAAAGGGTCCGCGCTTGCAAGTCGGTTCGTTCACGAATTCTAAACCCGGGATCGCGATTTGATGTGGAATCCTTACCTCGGGATTCACATGCTCTCCTTCGCGCGATTCGTATTCACGGCGGCGCTCCTCGTCTGGTCGGTTAGCTCAGGGCAAGCGGATGGCGGACCGAAGGATCTTTGGTCTCTGTATTTGCGCGAGCACTCAGCCAGCCTGTGCGGACGGGGCCTGTCCGAGGAAGAAGAAACCGAGCTCGATGAGGCGCAGCACAGAGCGCGGCTACGGGCGAGCCTGTCACTCGCCGAAGCAGCGCACCTTTATCGTCGCTCGAGAGAAGCCGCACATTCGGCCCGCGGCGCTCTCTGCAGCAGCGGCGAAGAGCTGCCGCGCGACCTGCATGACCTCGGCACCAAAGCCCAGTGGATGCAAGAACGCTAGCTCAGGCGGGGACTGTTTCGCACCCGTCCGGAGCGCTCTGGTACCCAAAATGGTACCCCGGACCTAAATATGAGAGAGATGCCCCGCGGGCACTCGAGTGTAAGCGCCTGATTATGAAGATGAAATTTGGTAGCGGAGGAGGGACTCGAACCCCCGACACGAGGATTATGATTCCTCTGCTCTAACCAGCTGAGCTACTCCGCCTTAAGGCGCCGGCGCGGGATATAGGGACCGCCGTTCGAGGCTGTCAAGGAACGCGCGGCCCGGGCTCAGGCACGCTTCCTCAGCCGCATCAGCTTGAACAGCCCGGCCGGAAAGAGCGGCTCGATCCCGAGTACCTCGATTGCGCCGTGCGCCTTTGCCCAGGCCTCGACGCGGCTGATCTTGAAGGCCGAACTCCAGCCGATGGTCTTGAACAGCGGATCGGCCGTCTCCTGGAGCCGCGCCACGAGGCCGGCGTCGGCGCCGAGCTTGCTCGCGATCACGATCTCGCCGCCCGGCTTCAGCACGCGGGCGCACTCGGCGAGCGCCCGCTCCGGGTCCGGCACCAGCGTGATGACGAAGGGCAGCGCGACCGCGTCGAAGCGCGCGTCGGCGAAGCCGAGCCGGGAGGCGTCCATCGCCGCGATCAGCCTCACCTGCGTCAGCGCCCGCTCGGACACCTTCTCGGCCGCCTTGCGCAGCATGGGCTCGGACAGGTCGACGCCGACGACCCTGGCGTGGGCCGGGTAGTAGGGCAGGACGAGCCCCGTCCCGACCCCGACCTCGAGGATGTCCGGCCCCGCGGCCGCGGCGGCGGCGGCGGTGCGGCGATGCGCGTCGGCAAGGAACCGGTGGTAGACGCGGTCGTAGACCGGAGCCCAGCGCGCATAGGCGCGGCGCTGTCCTTCGAGGTCGACGCTCATCGGGCCCGCGGTGGTCTGGGCTCAGGCGGCCGCCGCGGCATCGCTCGCGGCGCGCGCGATCGTGCCGCCGCCGAGCACCCGGGCGCGTGGCCCGTGATCGGCATAGATGACGCAGGCTTGGCCCGGCGAAACCCCGTCCTCGGGCGCGAAAAGCTCGATCTCGGCGCCGCGGCCGGCTGGCCGCAGCAGGGCGGGCTTCGGCGGACGCGTCGAGCGCACCCGGACCGCGACCTCGATGGCGTCGCCGGCTTGCGCCAGCGGCTCGTCGCCGAGCCAGTTCACGTCGGCGACGGCGATGATTTTCGTCGCCAGCGCCTCGCGCGGGCCGACGATCACCCTGCCCTTCGCGGCATCGAGCCGAACGACGTAGAGCGGCTCGCCGATCGCGACCTTGAGGCCGCGGCGCTGGCCGACGGTGTAGTGCACGAGGCCCTCGTGGCGCCCGAGCACGCGGCCGTCGACATGGACGATCTCGCCGGCCTTCGCGGCGCCGGGCCTCAGGCGCTCGATGAGGTCGCCGTAGCGCCCCTGCGGCACGAAGCAGATGTCCTGGCTATCGGCCTTGTCGGCGACGCTGAGCCCGAGGTCGCGGGCGAGCGCGCGGGTCTCGGCCTTGTCGCGCTCGCCCAAGGGGAAGCGCAGCGTCGCCAGCTGCTCGGGCGTCGTCGCGTAGAGGAAATAGCTCTGGTCGCGCTCCGGATCGGCGGCGCGGAACAAGGCGCGGCGGCCATCGGCGAGGCGCCGGCTCGCGACGTAGTGCCCGGTGGCGAGTACGTCGGCGCCGAGCTCGCTTGCGGTCGAAAGGAGGTCGCGGAACTTGATCGCGCGGTTGCACTCGACGCAGGGGATCGGCGTCTCGCCGGCGAGATAGCTCTCGGCGAAGGGCTCGATCACCGCCTCGCGGAAGCGGGCCTCGTAGTCGAGCACGTAATGCGGGATGTCGAGCGCATCGGCGACCCGGCGGGCGTCGTGGATGTCCTGGCCGGCGCAGCAGGCGCCCTTGCGGTGCACGGCGGCGCCGTGGTCGTAGAGCTGGAGCGTGATGCCGACGACGTCGTAGCCCTCGCGCTTCAGGACCGCCGCGACGACGGAGGAATCGACGCCGCCCGACATCGCGACGACGACGCGGGTCGCGGCGGGGTCCTTCGGCACGTCGAGACTGTTGAGCATGGGCCGGTCTTGCGGGCTCGAGCGGCCCCTGGGCCTTTATAGCCACTGCGGCCTGCTTCTTCCAGGGCGCCGCCCGGCAGTTCCTGCCGGGGCCTGGCTGAAACCTGCCGGCCGCGCCGCGCCCGCCGATCGGGTCCGGACGCAAAAGATATGGGAATTCAACACCTTCGGCTTTGCGACGGCTGGCCCGGACCTTGCCCCGCTCGCTCTCGAGCAGACGGGCGCGCGCGGTGGAAGCATCTCTCATCTTGGCGGCACTCCTGCCGCAAGCCGGCGCCGGCGTCGCCGGCTCGGGCGGCGGACCCGCGCCGCAGGACGGCGAGGCCTCGACCTTCGCGGCCCTGGCGGCGCTCGCGGCCGGAGAGCCCGTTGCCGCGTCGCCGGCGCTTGCCTGCGGCGAGGCCGCCAGCCGGCAGGCCGCGAAGGCGGGCGCCAGCGCAGTCCCGATCCCGCCCGCCCAGCCGATCCCGGCGGGATCCACGACCCGGCTTGCAGATAATGCCGTCCTCGTCCTCGCCCAGTCCGCAATCCCGGATGTGGCGACGGCCGGGGCGGGGGCGAATACGGCGCATGTAAAGGCAGGCGAAGCCGACGCGCTTGCCGGCAAGACGGGTTGCCTCGAGGACGACCCCGAGGAGCCATCGAGCGCCGCCGAAACGGCGCCGAGCCCGGGCCCGTCCCCGGCCACGATCGTGGCTCTGGCGCCGCCGATCCCCGTGTCGCCCCCGCCTCAGTCCGGAGCCGGACGGGTCGCTGCCGAACCTCTTTCCCTGGCCCCCGGCCCAATCACGCCTCCGGCCGCGCCGGCCGCCGCCGCCGATCCGGCGCCAAGCGCACCTCCGCCGGTGCTGCGGGTGGCCCCTTCCCCAGCGTCGCTTCGGTGGCCGCCATGCCGCCAAGCCTCCCGCCCGAGGCGGCCAATCTCGTCCTGGCGCTGGCCGGCGCACCCGGTCCGGCCGGCACCGAACCCCTTCGCGCCTCGGTGTCCGCCGGCGGCCCGCCGGGTCGGCCGGAGCTGCCGTCCGACCTGCCGCCGCCGCCCGGGCCGGCCGCTCCCTTGGCGAGCGGCAAGGCTGCCCTTGTCGCGCCGGATGCCGGCGACGGGCGGCCGACCGAGCCGGAGCCGCCTCCCGATACACCACCGCCTACGGCGAGCGCGCCCGTTGCGAGCGCCAAGGTCGCGCGAGTGCCGCCCGCCTCGGCTCAGTCGGACGACGAGCGCGCAGGCAAGGCGGAAGCGCTGTCGAGCCACCGCGACCTCGGCCCGGCCGAGACGGCGAAACCCAGCCTCCCGGTCGATCTCCCGGCCACTCCTGTGTCGGCCCATCCAGATCCGCATGCCGCTCGCCCGGCGGAGACCGCGCCGCCTCGGTTGCCCGATCAGCCTGCCCCGGCGCCCGCAATGATCCCGAACGTGCCGCTCGCGGCGGTGCCGGTCGAGATCGCGATGAAGAGTCTTTCCGGCGTCAACCGGTTCGAGATCCGGCTCCACCCCGAGGACCTCGGGCGCATCGACGTGCGCCTCGACATCGAGGACGACGGATCGGTCCAGGCGCGGCTTGTCGTCGACCGGGTCGAGACGCTGGCGCTCCTGCAGCGCGACGCCAAGACCCTCGAGCGCGCCTTCGAGCAGGCCGGCCTCAAGCCGTCCGAGGGCGGCATCGACCTCACCTTGCGCGATCCCCAGGGCGAGAGCCGAGGCCAGCATCGCGGCGAGGACCGCCCGAACCATTCGCGGCCGGCGCCGTGGCGCGCGCCCGAGCCCGATCCCGACGACGCCGCTCCGGCCCGGATCATCCGCACGCTCTGGGGCGCCGCCAAGCGCCTCGACCTGCATATCTAGGAGGCCGCCATGGCCGACGCGATCACCAGCACGGGCGGCACCGCAGCGGCCGCCGCCTCGACCGGCAAGACGCCGAGCAAGGGCATCGCCGAGAACTTCGATTCCTTCCTGATGCTGCTCACGACGCAGCTCAAGAACCAGAGCCCGCTCGACCCGCTCGACACCAACCAGTTCACGCAGCAGCTCGTGCAGTTCGCCTCGGTCGAGCAGCAGTTGAAATCGAACGCGACGCTCTCGGCCCTGTTGACGACGGTCAAGGCCTCGACGACCTCGAACGCGGCGAGCTTCATCGGCATGCAGGTTACGGCCGACGGCGCGACGACGCGGCTCGCGAACGGCAGCGCCCGATGGGTGCTGAACCCGGCCCGCAACGCCAGCCAGGCGGCGATCACCATCCGCGACAAGAACGGCGGCGTCGTCGCGACCCGGACGAGCGCGCTGACGGCCGGCGCCCAAACCTTCACCTGGGACGGCAAGACCTCGACCGGCACGACCGCGCCGGACGGCGACTACACGATCACGGTCGCGGCCCTCGACAGCTCCGGCCAGGGGGTGCCGGTCAAGACCGAAATCGCCGGCCGGGTCGATGCTGTCGACATGACCGGCGACACGCCGCAGCTCGTCATCGGCTCGATCCGGGTGCCGCTCGGCAGCGTGAAAACCCTCGGTCTGCCCGCGATTTGAGCGCGTCCGCGAAGGCTTTTTCTCGGCCGCGGCAGGCTTAGGCAAATCTTAAGCGCGCCGGCCTACCTTGCCTTTCGACGTGGTCAGTCGAGTGTGTGAGTAGCGTATCATGACCGAACCCTATCGGGCGCGGGTCAAGTATGTGATCGGGCCGGACGGAAGTCCGCTGACGATCGCCGACCTTCCGCCAACGAATACGCGCCGATGGGTCATCCGGCGCAAGGCCGAGGTAGTGGCGGCCGTCCGCGGCGGCCTGCTCAGCCTCGAGGAGGCCTGCCAGCGCTACACGCTCACGACCGAGGAGTTCCTGAGCTGGCAGCAATCGATCGACCAGCACGGCCTCGCCGGCCTGCGCACGACCCGCATCCAGCATTACCGGCAGTAGCGCACGCGACAGGCCGTTCCGCAGCCGCCCTGAGGGGCGGCTGTTTCGTTTTGAGGGCTGTCATTCCGAGCCCCGCAGCATCTCGACGAACTGCGGGTAGGCGTCGGCGAGCTCATCGAAGACCCGTCCGCGGATCAGCGCGAGCGTCTCTTTGTCCGGCTCGGGGGTCGCTCGAAGGTCCTGCGCGCAATCGAACTCGAAGCCGGTGCGGTCGCGGATGTCGTCGAGGCCGTGCTCGGGGTGGATTTCGCTCAGCACGAAGCGGCGACGCTCGCGGTCGAAGCGGAAGCGGGCAAGGCCCGTCACGAGCGCGTAGGGTCCGCCGGTGCGGTGGACGCCGGGGGCGCTCGTGCCGGCGGCGCTGACGAAATCGACCTTGTCGACGAACACCCGCGGGCTGTGCTCCTCGCGAAACAGGATCACCCGCGGCACGACGTAGTAGAGGAGGCCCGAGCCGAAGGAGCCGGGCCAGCGCGGCGAGGAGCGCGGGTAGTCGCCGGCGCCGACGAGGTTGATGTTGCCCTCGCCATCGATCTGGCCGCCGCCAAGGAAGAAGGCGTCGATCCGCCCCTGCGCCGCGCAGTCGAACAGCTCGGCGCTGCCGTTGGTGAAGAAGTTGTGGCGGGCCGAGCCGAGGATCGAGATCCGCACCGCCCGGCCGCGGCGCTCGTCGAGCGCCCGGCGCAGCATCGCGCCGGCGGCCGGTATCGGCGAGGAGGCGCCGACGGCGACGTGGCCGACGCCGTCGAGGACATCCGCCACGGTGGCGATGAGCCGCTCGCGGTCGCTTGCGCTCATGCGAAGGCGGGCGCGCCGAGGAAGCGGTCGAGATAGGCGGCAAAGCCGGCCTCGCTGCGCGCCGCTTCGGCATAGCGCGCGATCTCGGCCGTGTCGGCCGGGTACTCGCCCCACAGCCCGTAGGGGCTCGCACCCTTCGGGACATGGGCAATCGCGCCGACATAGAGCGCCGGCAGCACGCCCGCCGCCGTCACCTCGTCGTCGAGGAGCGAGGTGTCGCGGATGCGCTCGACCGTGACGAGGCTCGTCTGCGCCGCATAGGCCATGAGGGCGAGCTCGCGCCGGCGGCCGATCCAGACATTGCCGTCGCGGTCGGCTTCCGCGGCGTGGAACAGCGCGATGTCGGGCCGGATCGCCGGGATCGCCACGATGGCGTCGCCGGCCGTAAACGGGTTCTCGATCACGCGCCAGTCCGGCCGCATGCGCAGGAGGTCCGAGCCGATGAGCCCGCGCATCGGGATGAAGGGCACGCCCTTCTGGGCGGCGGTGAGGCCGGAGAGGATCGCCGGGCAGGTGGCGTCGAGAAGCGCGATCGCGCCGTCGCGCACGGCGCGCCCGAAGGCCGGCGCGCCGCCGGCCTCGCCGAGCGTCACGGCGCTCGTCTCGAGCAGCCTGACGCGGCCGGCGCCGATCAGGAGGTCGACCTGCAGCCCGCCGGTCGGGACGCAGACGAGATGGAGGTCGCGCGCTCCGCCGGCGATCAGCGGCGCCGTCGCTGCCATCGCGACGCCGGCATAATCCGCCGGCAGCGCCACCACGGCGCCGTTCGGCACGCGGGCCGAAAGCGCTTCGAGGGAGACGAAATCGGTCATGCCGGCCTGCTCTCGCCGGGACAACACGCCGGGCGCGGCGGCCTGTCAACCAACTCTCGTTCCAGCCCCTTAACCAGACGCTAACCCTGAACAGGGAAATTCTTGCCTAGCGCGGCGGCGCGTCGCGCCCGGCGGGTCTCTTCCAAGAGCAGGTTCCCTCAAGGTGAACGGGGCGGTCGACTTCCTGACGCGGCTCGGGCCGGCGCGGATCGCGGCGATGGGCGTCGTCACCTTCGCGCTCGTCGGCTTCTTCGCCTTCGTGATCATGCGGGTGTCGCAGCCGACGATGGGCGTGCTGTTCGCCGAGCTGTCGCTGCAGGATGCGAACGCCGTCATGAAGGACCTCGACGCGAGGGCCATCCGCTACGAGACCCGCGGCGACGGCCAGACCATCCTCGTCCCGCGCCAGGACCTCGCCCGCATCCGCATGGAGCTTGCCGGCAAGGGCCTGCCGTCCGGCGGCGGCGTCGGCTACGAGATCTTCGACAAGGGCGACGCCTTCTCCTCGACGAGCTTCGTCCAGGGCATCAACCATCTCCGCGCGCTCGAGGGCGAGCTGTCGCGCACCATCCGCTCGATCGGCCGGGTCGAGGGCGCGCGCGTCCATCTCGTCATGCCGGAGCGCCGCCTGTTCGAGCGCGACCGCGAGCCGCCGCGGGCCTCGATCGTGCTGAAGCTCAGGGGCGAGCTCGACGCCGCGCAGGTCCGCGCCGTGCGCCACCTCGTCGCCTCCGCGGTCGAGGGCCTCAAGCCCGAGCGCGTCTCGATCGTCGACGAGCGCGGCCGCCTTCTCGCCGACGGGGCACAGGGCGACATGGCCGCAGGCGGCATGGCAGGCGACGAGAAGCAGGCCGGGATCGAGCGCCGCCTCAAGGCGCAGGTCGAGGAGATCGTCGCCGGCGTCGTCGGCTCCGGCCGGGCCCGGGTGCAGGTCGCGGCCGAGCTCGACCTCAACCGCATCGAGAGCCGCTCCGAGAGCTTCGATCCCGAGAGCCGCGTCGTGCGTTCGACCCAGACGCGGGCCGAGAACCAGGCCTCGAGCGGAGCCGACGGCGCGGTCAGCGTCGGCCGCGAGCTTCCGGGAGCCGCCCAGCCGGGCGGCGGCGGCTCGACCCGCGACGCCTCGAACAAGAACGAGGAGATCGTCAATTACGAGATCTCGCGCACCACCCGCACCGAGATCCTCGAGGGCGGCCGCGTCAAGCGGCTCTCGGTCGCGGTCCTCCTCGACGGCGTCTACGCGCGGGCCGCCGGCGGCGAGACGACCTACCAGCCGCGCCCCCAGGAGGAGCTCGACCGCATCGCCGCGCTCGTCCGTACCGCGGTCGGGTTCGACAAGAACCGCGGCGACCAGCTCGAGGTCGTGAACCTGCGCTTTGCCGAGACGCCGGTCGCGGCGCCGGCCGTCGAGACGCCGCTCCTCACCTCGCTGTTCAGCCCGACGAAGGAGGACCTGCTGCGGCTGATCGAGACCGGGGTCATCGCGCTCCTCACCCTGATCGTGCTCATGAGCGTGGTGCGGCCGATGGTGCGCAAGATGCTCGGCATCGAGAAGGCGAGCCGGCGCGGGCGCGGTGCCGGTGCGGCCGAGGGCGCGGCGGCCGCCGCGCAAGGCGGCTTCGAGATGCCGAACATGGCCCGCGACGGCGCAACCGCGAAGATGATCGAGGTGGCGAAGGCGAACGGCCAAATCCAGGCCGAATCGCTCGAGCGCATCGGCGACATGGTGAAGTCGAACCCGCAGGAGACGGTCTCGGTGCTGCGCGGCTGGATCCACGAGCGCTGACATGGCGAGCGACACGCATCTCGACCTTGCCGAAATGGACGGCGCCCAGCGCGCCGCGGTGCTGCTGCTGCTCCTCGGCGAGAAGCACGGCCAGCCGATCTGGGCGATGCTCGAGGAGGACGAGGTCAAGAAGGTCTCCTACGCGATGGCGCAGCTCGGCTCGATCGAGCCGAAGACCGTCGAGCGGCTGATCGTCGAGTTCATCTCGCGTCTCTCCGGCGGCGGTGCGGTCACCGGCAGTCTCGACCGCACCGAGGAGCTTCTCGCCAAGATCTTTCCCGGCGAGCAGGTCACCTCGATCATGTCGGACATCAAGGGCGCCTCCGGCCGGCGCATGTGGCAGCGGCTGTCGCATATCGAGCCCGAGATCCTGGCGAACTACCTGCGCAGCGAATACCCGCAGACCGTCGCCGTCATCCTGTCGCGCCTGCGCCCCGACCATACCGCGCGCGTGCTCTCGATCTTCCCGGACGACTTCTCGGTCGACGTCGTCAACCGCATGCTGCGCATGGAGACGGTGCAGAAGGAAGCGCTCGAATACATCGAGGAGACGCTGCGCAACGAGTTCGTGACCACGATCACGCAGACGAGCCGGCGCGACGCGCACGAGCTCATGGCCGAGGTCTTCAACTCCTTCGACCGTCAGACCGAGGCGCGCTTCCTCGCCTCGCTCGACGAGACCAACCGCGACGCGGCGCGCAAGATCCGCGACCTGATGTTCACTTTCGAGGACCTGACGAAGCTCGATCCGGGCAGCGTCCAGACGCTGATCCGCCACGTCGCCAAGGAGACGCTTGGGCGCGCCCTGAAAGGGGCGAACGAGACGGCGCGGGCATTCTTCTTCTCCAACATGTCGACGCGCGCGGCGAAGAACCTTCAGGACGAGATGGCCTCGATGGGACCGATCCGTCTCAAGGACGTCGACGAGTCGCAGACCAAGATGGTCAACCTGGCAAAGGAGCTCGCCGAGAAGGGCGAGATCATGATCAGCAAGAACCGCGCCGAGGAGGAGCTCGTCTACTGACGGGCGCCGATACAGCATGACGCAGGCGAGCCGCTTCCTCTTCGACAACGATTTCCGCCGCCCGGGCGCGGCGGGCTCGCGCGCCGTCGCGGAGGCCGAGGAGCGCGGCCGCGCCGCCGGCATCGCGGCCGGGCTCGCGCAGGCGCAGACCTCGCTGCCGGCGCGGCTCGCTGAGGCGGCCGAGCGGCTCGCCGGCGCGGCCGGCGCGCTCCTCGCGGGTGCCGAGGCCCGCCATGCCCGCATCGAGGAGGAGGCGGTCGCCCTCGCGCTCGCCTTTGCGCAGAAGATCGCCGGCGAGGCGCTCGACGCGGACCCGCTCGGGCCGATTGCGGACGCCGCGCGAGCGGCGCTGCAGCACCTGCGCGGCGTACCGCATCTCGCGGTTCGCGTGAACGACGCCCTCGTCGAGGAGGTCGACGGGATGCTGAAGCGCCTTGCCCGCGAGCGCGGCTTCGAAGGCCGCATCGTGGTGCTCGGCGAGCCCGACATCGCGCTCGGCGACGCTCGCCTCGAATGGGCCGACGGCGGCATCGTCCGCGAGCGAGGCCGGTTCGAGGACGCGATCGGCGGAGCCGCGTCGCAAACCGAAACCGCAGCCTGATCAGATCGGAACCGCGATGGCCCACGACAACGACCTGCAGCTGCCCCGCCTCGAGGAGGCCGATCCGCTCGCCCTCGGCACGCTCGACGCGCCGGTGAGCGCGAAGAGCGCCGCCGATCTCGAGCAGGTCTTCGACGTGCCGGTCACGGTCTCGGCCGTGCTCGGCAATGCCCGCATGCCGGTCGGCGACCTTCTCAAGCTCGCGCCGGGCGCGGTGCTCGAGCTCGACCGCAAGGTCGGCGAGGCGATCGACATCTTCGTGAACAACCGCCTCGTCGCCCGCGGCGAGGTCGTGCTCGTTGACGAGCGCCTCGGCGTCACCATGACCGAGATCATCAAGGGCGATCACTAGCGCGATCGCGAAACGGAGCCACACATGCGCCTTCTCATCATCGGACGGCTCTCCGGCGAGCTCGTCGCCGCCTCGAAGATCGCGATGCAGCGCGGCGCCGCCGTGACCCAGGCCGACGCGGTCGCGCAAGGGCTCAACGTGCTGCGCGCCAAGGGCGCCGATCTCATCATGATCGACGTCGCGCAGCCGATCGCGACGCTCGTCGCGGCGCTCGACGCCGAACGCATCCGCACGCCGGTCGTCGCCTGCGGCACCGGCACCGACGCCCGCGCCGCGGTCGCGGCGATCCAGGCCGGCGCCAGGGAGTACATCCCGCTGCCGCCCGACCCCGAGCTCATCGCGGCGGTGATCGAGGCGGTCGCGGCCGACAGCCGCAGCTTCGTCTGGAAAGACGCCGCGATGGAGCGGGTGGTCAAGCTCGCCGAGCAGATCGCGCGCTCGGAGGCAAGCGTGCTCATCACCGGCGAGAGCGGCACCGGCAAGGAGGTGCTGGCGCGCTACGTCCACCAGCGCTCGACCCGCAAGGACCGGCCCTTCGTCTCGGTCAACTGCGCCGCGATCCCGGACAACCTCCTCGAATCCGAGCTCTTCGGCCACGAGAAAGGCTCGTTCACGGGAGCGGTCGCGCGCCGCATCGGCAAGTTCGAGGAGGCGAACGGCGGCACGCTTCTCCTCGACGAGATCTCCGAGATGGACGTGCGCCTGCAGGCGAAGCTCCTGCGCGCGATCCAGGAGCGGGTGATCGACCGCGTCGGCGGCGCGCACCCGGTCAGGGTCGACATCCGAATCCTCGCGACCTCGAACCGCAACCTCGCCGACGAGGTCCGCAAAGGCAGCTTCCGCGAGGACCTGCTCTACCGGCTCAACGTCGTCCACCTGCGCATTCCGCCCTTGCGCGAGCGGCCGGCGGACGTGCTGGAGCTGGCTTCGTATTTCGGGCGGAAATACGCCGATCTGAACGGTGTTCCGCAGCGCTCGCTGACCGTCGAGGCGAAGCGGCTCATGACCCGCAGCTCATGGCGCGGCAACGTGCGCGAGCTCGAGAACGCGATGCATCGCGCGGTGCTGCTCGCGACCGGGCCCGAGATCGACGTCGATGCCATCCGCACCCCGGAAGGCGAGGCGCTCGGGCCCGCCGCCTCCGATCCAGCGACCCGTGCGGCGCGGACCGCGGAGGCCGTCACCCGTGCGCTCGTCGGACGCACCGTCGCGCAGGTCGAGCAGGACCTCATCCTCGTTACGCTCGACCACTGCCTCGGCAACCGCACGCACGCCGCGAAGATCCTCGGCATCTCGATCCGCACGCTGCGCAACAAGCTCGGCGAGTACACGGCGGCCGGCGCCGCCGTGCCCGAGCCGGGCCAGGCCCGGGTGATGGGCGCCTGAGCCGGCAGCCGACGTCCTAGATCGACTCGACACTGTTCCGCGGCGGGCGTACGCTTCGGCGCGAAGCATCATTTTAGCATCCGTTTGTGCGCGTAGGCGTTCGCGTCGGGTTTCCATTCATCGATCAGAACCATTGCAGGAGGCGCTTGCCATGGCGAGCAAACCCCAATCCATCTCCGTGAAGGATCTCTCCACCCATATCGATCGTGCCTTGGAGAAGGCGCGCCGGAAGCACCCGAAGCTTCCGCCGATCAAGCGTGATCGGGACTTCATCTTCGACTACCCCTGGATCATCGGGTTCATCCTTCGCGACCTGGATCTCACGCAAAGCAGCATCGGCGAGCTGCAGGGTCTTGCGAATGACGTCGCGGCGGAGCTGCAGGCAGGGCCGGGCATGGCCGAGGCGGCAGCGGGCGGCAGAGCACAGCCGGCGCTGCTCATCCATGGCGGCCACGTCACGATGGGCTACTTCCCGCACGACGTCTTCAGCGGCTTGCGCGAGTAGGCCTATGCCGGCCTCTCCCGCGGAGGCGGCGCTGCGCTGCCCGAGCGCCCAGCCCGGCATGGCCGAGCCGCAGATCCTCGGCGTCATGTCCTGGGAGGTTGACGAGCCGCGGCTCGCCTATCTCAACGCCCACCTGCCGGCGACGCCCGAGATCCTCGGCCGCGCCGGCCCCGTCGCCCCGACGGAGGTGTTTCGCCTCGCCGCCCGCTGCGAGGAGAAACGCTGCACGCATTTCGATGGGACGCGCTGCCAGCTCGCGGTGCGCATCGTCGAGCGTCTCCCGGCGGTGACCGATGCCCTGCCGCCCTGCGTGATCCGCCGGACCTGCCGGTGGTTCGCCCAGGAGGGACGGGCGGCCTGCCTGCGCTGCCCGCAAATCCTCACCACCAACAGCGAGGCCGACGAGGAACTTATGGAGGTCGCAGGCGTCGGCCCGGCGCGCCGCGGCACCGACGGAATGCCGGCGACGTAGCCGAAAAGTCGAACGGCACGGCGGTCGGAGCCGCCGTGCCGGACTTAGTCTCGCGCATCGGCGCCCTGCGGCGCCGATCGCCTTACCAGTAGCGCCGGCGATAGTAGCGGCGGTAGTACCGGCGGCGCGGCCGCCAGTAGTAGCGGCGGTAGTACCGGCGCCGGCGGCGGTACCAGTACTGCGTCTCCTCGACCTTGACGCCGTCGAGGTCCTCGGGCCGGATGTCGGCGGCCTCGCTCGAGGCCTTGGCATCGGGGCCTGGGGCGGGAGCGGGCACGGCCAAAGCCTGGGCTGGCGTCGCGCCGGCGGCGGCAAGACCGGCCGCGGCCGCGAGCCCGCCGACCAGTCCAAGCAAGAATGTGCGTCTTTCCATACTCATCCTCCGTTTCGCCTCCCGGGGCACTCTAGCCCGAGCGGCGGCCCGCAGGCAACGCAAGCTCAGCCGAAGAAGTTCATTGACAATCCCGTGCGCCCGCCCAAAGGTTCGCCCGTTCCGAGGGGAGCCCCGTCGAGGGGCTGAGATACGGCTGTGGCCGTGACCCTTGAACCTGATCCGGGTCATTCCGGCGGAGGGACTGGAACTTTCTAAAGGCTTAACCCCCCCGCAGCCGACGCCGGATCTCCTTCTTGATCGAGGAGATCCTTGATGAACGCCCCCGTCACGAACCTCAAAGGCCTGCCGCAGAGCGTCACCACCGGCCCGATCCAGGGCTCGCGCAAGGTCTACGCCTCGCCGGCCGGCCGGCCCGACATCCGCGTCCCCTTGCGCGAGATCGCGCTTTCCGACCCGCTCGAGCCGCCGGTGCGCGTCTACGACCCGTCGGGGCCCTATACCGAGGCCGATGCCGTGATCGACCTCGTCGCCGGGGCGCCGCTGGTGCGCGAGGCGTGGATTTCTTCGCGCGGCTATGCGGCGGTCGCGCCGCGTCCGGTGAAGCCGGAGGACAACGGCAACATCTCGGTCGAGAAGCTCGTCGCTCCCTGCCCGGCTGCGCGCACCGTGCGCCGCGGCGCCGCCGGCCAGAGGGTCACGCAATACGAGTTCGCGCGCGCCGGCATCGTCACCGAGGAGATGGTCTTCGTCGCCCACCGCGAAAACCTCGCCCGCGAGGCGGCGCTTGCCGAGGCCGAGGAGAAGATCGCCGACGGCGAGTCGTTCGGCGCCGAGATCCCGCCCCACATCACGCCGGAGTTCGTGCGCGACGAGGTCGCTCGCCGGCGCGCCATCATCCCGGCGAACATCAACCACCCGGAAGTCGAGCCGATGGCGATCGGCCGCAACTTCCTCGTCAAGATCAACGCCAACATCGGCAACTCGGCCGTGGTGTCGACGGCGGCCGATGAGGTCGAGAAGATGGTGTGGGCGATCCGCTGGGGCGCCGACACGGTCATGGACCTCTCGACCGGGCGCAACATCCACAACATCCGCGGCTGGATCGTCCGCAACGCGCCGGTGCCGATCGGCACGGTGCCGATCTACCAGGCGCTCGAGAAGGTCGACGGCGACCCGCTCAAGCTCGACTGGGAGGTCTTCAAGGACACGCTGATCGAGCAGGCCGAGCAGGGC